>JAUMBX010000140.1:0-9248 GCA_032119515.1 Steroidobacteraceae bacterium
CCGACGAGACGGAGGGCGGGGACAAGGAACTGCACATTGACGCCCTGATCGCGCGCATGAAGGCGCTGGTCGGCGAGGAGGGGTACCTCGGCGTGCTGGAGGCTGCGCTGCAGATGATGCTGGCGGACATCCGCGAGGACCTGCAGTCCTTCGGGGTGGAGTTCGATCGCTGGTATTCAGAGCGCGAGCTGACCGTCGGCGGCGCCGTCGGACGTGCCCTCGAGCGCCTCCGCACCCAGGACCACCTCTATGTCAAGGATGGCGCCACCTGGTTCCGCGCCACCGCCTTCGGTGACGAGAAGGACCGGGTAGTGGTCAGGGACAACGGGGTCGGCACCTACTTTGCCTCCGACATCGCCTATCACCTGGACAAGCGTGAGCGCGGATTCGACCTGCTGCTGGACGTGCTCGGCGCCGACCACCACGGCTACGTTGCACGGGTCCGTGCGGGGCTCGAAGCGATGGGCGAGGCGGGCGAATCCCTGGAAGTCACCCTCATCCAGTTCGTGAGCTTGTTCCGCGGCAGCGAAAAAGTGCCGATGGGCAAGCGCGAGGCCCAGTTCGTCACCCTGCGGCAGCTGCGCGAGGAAGTGGGCAACGACGCCTGCCGGTTTTTCTACCTGATGCGCAGCCATGACCAGCCGCTCGACTTCGACCTCGAGCTCGCCAAGTCGCGCAGCAACGAAAACCCGGTCTTCTACGTGCAATACGCCCACGCGCGGGTGGCCAGCGTGTTCCGCCAGCTGGCCGATCGCGGCCTGCAGCTCGACCAGGCCGCCGGCATCGCGGCCCTCGACCGGCTGGACACCGCCACCGAGCGGGCCCTGCTCGCCGCCCTGACCCGCTGGCCGGAAGCCGTCGAACTGGCCGCCGCCCAGCGTGCGCCGCACATGCTGGTCCACTACCTCCGTGAACTCGCTACGGCCTTCCACGCCCTCTACAACGCCGAGCAGTTCATCGTCGACGACCCGGCACTGCGTAACGCCCGGCTGGCACTCATCGAGGCCACCCGTCGCACCATCGCGCTGGGGCTCGGGCTGCTGGGCGTGTCGGCGCCGGAGTCCATGTAGTGGCACGCAGGCGCAGGCGCACGGCCGGGGCGGCCAGCGGTGGGTTCTCCGGCTGGACCGGGATCGCGGTGGGACTCCTGGTCGGCCTCGGCCTGGCGATCGCCGCCTGGCTGTACCTCGAACGAGACGTCGCGCCCGAACCGGAGCAGGCCCCCGCGCGCGCAGAGCCCGCGGAAGAAACGCCATCGGATTTCAGCTATCACGACAGCCTGCCGGACTTCGAGGTGGTGATCCCAGAGCCCGCCAAGGACTCGCCCCAGCCGCAGGGTCGTGACCCGATCGAGCAGGCAGGCGCCTACCTGCTGCAGGTCGGCTCCTATCGCGACTACACCGAGGCCGACCGGGTCCGCGCCCAGCTGGCGCTGCAGGGCATCGCCTCGTCGGTGCAGAAGGTCTCGGTGGACGACAACAACTGGCACCGGGTGCGCATCGGACCCATCGAGGATCTGGCCGAACTCAACCGCATCAGGCAGCGCCTGGCCGAAGCCGGCATGGACGTGCTGGTGATGCGCGTCGGCGAATGACGCTGCGTCTCAGTCGTCCCCGAGCTGCCTGAAATCCACCCCCAGGGAACGCAGCTTGCGGTAGAGATGGGTGCGCTCCATCCCCACCCGCTTGGCCAGGGCGCCCACCTTGCCGTTGCACAGGGTCAGCTGCTGGGTCAGGTAGGCCCGCTCGAAGGCCTCCCGTGCCTCCCGAAGCGGCAGAGCCAGCAGGTCCTGCTTGACCAGCGGCGCCTCCACGGGACGCTGCACCAGCAGCTCGCGCTCCACCTCCTCGAGGGAGATTTCCTCCGGTCCACCGACGATGAGCAAACGCTGCACCAGGTTGCGCAGTTCGTGGACGTTACCGGGCCAGGGGTAGTTGCGCAGGCGGTTCTGGGCCGCCATGCCGAAGCGCCGGAAGCCCAGGCCTTCCTCGTCCACCAGCCGGTCCACGTAGTAGCGGAGCAGGTCGGGGACGTCCTCGGCATACTCGCGCAGGGCCGGCACCCGCAGCGTGATGACGCTCAGGCTGCCAAAGAGGTCGGGCCTGATCGCCGAGTCGACCAGCTCCGACCCGGGCAGGGCGGTTGCGACGAAGCGCATGTGGAACTGGATCCGCTCGCTCCCGCCGACCCGGATGTACCCACCGGTTTCGAAATCGGCATGCAAGGCACGCTGGGCCGCCGGCGGCAGGTCCTCGAGGCCGTTGAGTAGCAGGGTGCCCCCATCGGCCTCGTCATAAAGCCCAGGCAGCACGCGCTCGCCGACCTGCCTGCCCCGCAGCCTTTCGGCTGCGCTATCTTCCTCGATGCTCGCGCAGGTCACCGCTAGGAACGGCGCGGCGGAGCGCGGGCTCAGGCCATGCAGGTAACGGGCGAAGGCCTCACGCCCCGTGCCGATCTCCCCGAGCAGCAGGACCGGTGCATCGTGACCCGCAACCTGCTGGACCTGGTCCCGCAGTCGCTTCATCACGCGACTCTTGCCGACCGGTGCCACCAGCGGGGGAATCAGGAGCCGCTGGGTCTGGCGCCTGCGCCGACCGCTCTCCAGCGATTTCTCGACGGTACGCAGCAGCTTGGCCAGGGACAGCGGCTTCTCCACGAAATCCACCGCACCGAGGCGGGTGGCCTCCACCGCCGTCTCCACCGTGCCGTGGCCGGAGAGCATGACGACCGGGAAGCGCAACTGGTGGGCTTCCGACCATTCCTTCAGCAGGGTGATGCCGTCGGTATCGGGCATCCATACGTCGAGCAGCACGAGATCGGGCTCCTCGGCGGCCCTTGCCGCGCGCGCCTCGGCCGCGTTGGCGGCAACCCGTACCTCGTAACCCTCGTCAGAGAGGATTTCGCGGAGCGTGTCCCGGATGTCCGCCTCGTCGTCGACCACGAGGATCGTGGCTGAACTCATGCGTATTCCCTCCTCGAATCCTGCCTGCGCACCGAGCGCGGCAGGCCCGCCCCCCGCGCCGGCTCATCCACCGGCAACCAGAGCCGGATACGGGCCCCGTCCACCTCGTTGTCGGCCTCGATGCGCCCGCCATGTTCCTCGACGATCTTGCGCACGATGGCCAGCCCCAGACCGGTACCCTTGGACTTGCTGGTGACGTAGGGGTCGAACAGCCGGTCCATCAGTTCCGGCTGGAAACCCGGGCCATTGTCCCGCACCGTCAATTCCACGAAGCCGCCCCCTGGTGGCCCCGGCAGATGATGCGTTTCTACCACGATGCGCGGCTCAGCGGTGGATTCGAGGGCCTCCAGCGAATTGGTGAGCAGGTTGTTGATCACCTGCCGCAGGCGGCCACGATCCGCCAGCACGGTGATGCCACGGCCGTCGACGGGCACCCGGATGTCGACCCGCGGGTCCTGGGCGTGATAGAGGTCTGCCGCCTCCCTGACCAGGCCGTTGAGGTCGCAGGGCTCCAGTTCGATCGCCGGCGCCCGGGCGTATTCGCTGAAGGCGTTGACCATCTGCTTCATGGCCTCCACCTGCTGGACGATGGTATGGGTGGCCCGTTCCAGGACCTCGGCGTCGCGCTCGGGCAGGTTGCCGAGCAGCCGCCGGCGGACCCGCTCGGCCGACAGCTGGATCGGCGTGAGCGGGTTCTTGATCTCGTGGGCCAGGCGGCGGGCCACCTCCCCCCAGGCCGCTTCGCGCTGGACCTTGAGCAGCTGGGTCAGGTCGTCGAAGACCAGCACCCGGGCGCCGGGCCGATCACCCTCGCCGGGCAGCGTGGTGCAGGCGCAGATCAGCTCCCGACGGGTGCCTTCGCCACGCAGCGTGAACTGCTCCCGCCAGTCCCGGTCGCTGCCGTCGAACTGTGGCTTGATGGCGGCCAGGAACTGGGCGACCAGCGGATGGGCCGGGGCGATGTGCTCGAGGCTCTCGCCCACGTGGGCGGCGAGATCCGCCCCCAGGATCTCACCCGCTGCCTGGTTGGCCAGCCTCAAGGTGAGGTCGGCCTCGAGGGACAGCACACCGGTTGAAAGTCGGGCCAGGATGGCGGCAAGTCCTGCACGCTCGGATTCCACTTCCTGCCGACTGGACTCGGTCTCGGCCCGCGCCCGGGCGAGCCGCGCCGTCATCGCGTTGAAGGAAGCCACCAGGTATCCCACCTCGTCACGCGAGGTCCCCACCACCCGGGTCTCGAAATCGCCCTTGGCCACCGCGCGGGTAGCGCCGATGAGGTCCTGCAGGGGCTGGACCAGCCGGTCGGTGAAGAAGAACGCACCGTAGACGGCGGCGAGCAGCGCCATGAGCAGCACCAGGGACAACGTCATCACGAAACTCAGCTTCAGGGGCTCGCGCAGGTAGCTGAGCCGCCCATACTGCTGGTAGGCCGACTGGACCGCGGTGGCGAGGTCGGCCAGCCGCTGCGGGACCGGATAGACCGCCATCAGCACCCGCCGGGCCTGGAGGCTCTCGAGCGTGCCGAGCGCCACCGCTGCGCGGATCTCGTAGCCGCCCTCCGACGCCGGCTCGAGGCTGACGTAAGGCTCGCCGATGCGCGCGCTGGTGAGGATCTCACCCGGGATGGTCGGCAGCCCGGCTTCGATGGGACCGGCCGAGGCGCTGGCCAGCACCTGACCGCCCGCTCCGAGCAGCACCAGGTCGTCGGCATCCGCCAGTCGGCGATGGTCTGCGAGCAGCCGGAACAAATCGCCCTCGGGACGGTATTCCAGATCCTCGGCAATGCGCTCCGTGCGGGTGAGAAACTCGGTCATGCGCAAGTCCAGCGCTGCGCGCGACAGGCCCATGGCGTCATCCAGGCCCTGGCGCACCTCGAGGTGGAACCAGCTGTCGATGCCACGGGTCAGGAACAGTACCGAGAAGGCGAACAGCACCAGCAGCGGCGCCAGCGCCAGGGAGCTGAGGATCAGCACCGTCTGGCTGCGCAGGCGGGAACCCGGGATCATGCGCCGCCGCTCGCGGAACAGCTCGACAAAGCGGCCCATCAGCAGCACCAGCAGCACCAGCACTGCAATGGCGTTGGCCAGCAGGATCCACGGCTGCAGTCGGCCAAACTCCTCTGAATTGCGGGTGGCGACCGCTAGCAGGGCAAGCATCAGCACCCACAGCACCACGCTGGCTCCCACCACGAGGGGAAGCCTGCGCCGGGTCAAGGCTTGACGCTCCAGGTGTACCAGTCGGTCACGCGGCTCCACTCCCGCCAGAACAGCAGGGCCTTCACCGCCTCGGGCAGTCCGCCGATCTCGAGGGTCGCGCGCAGGCTGACTTCATAGCGGCGACCGGCCTGCAGCAGCGCCTCATCAAGCAGCGGCAGCTCGCGAATCCGGGCCAGCGCATCCAGCGCCTCACCGAGGGACGGATAGGCCGCCTGGGCGCCGCTGTTCTGGTTCAGCACCACGTAACGGCGGACCAGGGCGTCGTAGCCCAGCTGCCAGCGCTGCTGGAGCTCGGCGACGTCCTCGTCGGGCAGGAAACGTCGCCCACGGCTGACCTCGGTCTCGAGGATCAGGGTCAGGGGCACGCCCTCCTCCAGCGCATTTTCGGCGGCGCGCGACAAGCCGAGTTCGAGGATGGCGTTCAGCTGCCAGACGCCGCCGCGAGGCTCGACGAAGGCATTGCGGATCGCGAAGCGCGGCTCATCGGCCTGGGCAGGGGCCAACGCAGCCGCGGCCAGCCATGACAGGACGATCCATCGCGTCAAACAGCGCAGGGTGAGTCGCACTTGCCCCGATCCTCAGGCCCGCCGCTCCAGGCAGGCGTAATAAAATCCGTCGGTATCTGCCTCGCCCGGCAGCAGGTTGAAGCCGGGATCCGGGCCGGTCACGGCGGGCAGCTGCCCCGGATTTCGCAGCCTAGCAGATTCGCTCGCCTCGACCGCATCGGCAGCCGAGCGAAGGAAACCGCTGATCACGCCTTGGTTCTCGACCCGGAAGATAGAGCAGGTTGCGTACAGCAGCCGACCGCCAGGCCTCAGCATGGACCACGCCGCACGCAGCATGTTCCGCTGACGGGCAGCCAGGCCCTCCAGGTCCTCCGGACGGCGCAGCAGCTTGATATCGGGATGGCGACGGATGACGCCGCTGCCCGAGCAGGGCACGTCGAGCAGGATGCAATCAAAGCTCCTGCCATCCCACCAGGCCTCCGGGTTCAGCAGGTCGCCTGCACACACCTGCCCGCGTAGTCCCAGCCTGGCGAAATTCTCCTCGACCCTGCGGCAGCGCCGCGGGTCGAGATCGAGGGCCAGCAGGTCGAGGTCATTGGCAGACAGTTCGAGCAGGTGACAGGCCTTGCCGCCTGGTGCGGCACAGGCGTCGAGCACCCTGGCACCGGACGGAGGCGAGAGGAGTCTGGCGGCCAGCTGCGCAGCCGCGTCCTGTACGGACACCTGCCCCTCCGCAAAGCCCGGCAGCGCCGTCACGTCCACGGGCCGGGCGAGCCGCAGGGCTTCCGGTGCGCTGGCCCAGGACGAGGCCTCGTGCTCCGCCGCAGCGAGGCGCGCGGCGTACTCCAGCGGGTCGATCCGCAGGCGATTGACTCGCAGCCACATGGGCGGATGTTGATTGCCCGCCGAGAGGATCGACTCCGCGCGAGACGGCCAGTCGGCCTCGACGCGCTCGACCATCCAGCGCGGGTAGCCGAGCCGCGTGTCCAGGCCGTCCGGCAGCTCTGCAGCCAGCACCGCCCCCTCGCGCTGGAAACGCCGCAAGAGGGCGTTGATGAAACCGGTGGCACGCGCGTGCCCCAGGAGCCTCGCCGCCTCCACCGTCTCGGCCACCGCAGCATGGGCCGGAGTGCGCCCTTCCTCCAGCTGATGCACACCCAGCAGGACCAGCGACCTGACTTCCGGATCCACTCGCTGGCCCGGCCGGTCGGCCAGCAGGGCGAACAGGGCGTGCAGCCTGGGATAGGCACGCACGCAGCCCCAGGCGAGGGACTGCACCGCCGGCCGGTCCGATGCCGGCAGGCCCAGTTGCGCGAGGGCATCCTCCAGCGTGCGGCCTTGTCCGGCAACGGCGGCCACCACCCGGGCCGCAGCGGCGCGGATCGAGGCCGAACTCACGAACCCCCGCCCAGCACCCGCCCGGCCAGGGACCGACCGTGGGCGAACTGGGGCGCCGGCAAGGGTTTGCCACCCGCCAGCTGGACGCGCTCCAGCACCAGGATGCCCTCGCGGCTGGCCACCTCGATGCCATCCTCGCCGGCCCGCAGGACGGTGCCCGGCAGGGCCCCGTCGGCAGGCCTATGGAGAGGCCTGGCCGCCCAGATCCGCAGCTGGCGTCCGTCCAGGGTGGTCTGCGCCACCGGCCACGGGTCGAAGGCGCGGACCTGCCGGGCCAGGTCAATGGCCGGCCGGGTCCAGTCGAGGATCGCCTCGGACTTGTCGATCTTGGCAGCGTAGGTGATCCCCTCCGCCGGCTGGGGCGTAAAGTGGGCCTCACCCCGCTCGAGCAGGTCGAGGGCCTCGACGATGAGTCGCGCGCCCCGCAGCGCCAGGCGGTCGTGCAGGGTGCCGGCAGGGTCCCCGGGCCCGATCGCCTCCACCTCCCGCAGCAGCATGGGTCCGGTATCGAGCCCAGCTTCCATGCCCATGATGGTGACCCCCGTCTCTGCATCACCGGCGAGGATGGCACGCTGGATGGGCGCCGCACCCCGCCAGCGCGGCAGCAGCGAGGCGTGGATGTTCAGACAACCAAGCCGCGGCACGTCGAGGATGGCCTGGGGCAGGATGAGCCCATAGGCCACCACCACCAGCACGTCCGGCTCGAGCGCCGCGAGGGCAGCAGCCGCTGCCGGGTCACGCAGGGTGGCGGGCTGGATCACTGACAGCCCGAGCTCGGCCGCGCGGCGCTTGACCGGCGAGGCCAGCAGCTTCAGGCCGCGGCCTGCCGGCCGATCAGGCTGGGTGTAGACCGCGCGGATCCGGTGGCGGGAGCCGGCGATCGCCTCCAGGGCCGGCACGGCAAATTCCGGGGTGCCAGCGAACACGACGGACAGGCCAGGCATATGCAGAGCCCCGGGGAAGAGGCTCAGATGACCGGGACGCCGGCCTCCGACTGCGCGGGACGGGAGGCGCGCAGTTTGCGTTCCTTGTCCAGGCGCTTGCGGATGCGCTGGCGCTTGAGGTCGGACAGATAATCGACGAACAGCTTGCCCTGCAAATGGTCCATCTCGTGCTGGATGCAAACGGCCACCAGACCCTCGGCTTCGACCTCGAACTGGCGGCCGTCGCGGCCGAGTGCCCGCACCCGGACGCGCGTGGGACGCTCCACGTCGTCATAGATGCCGGGCACCGACAGGCAGCCCTCCTGGGTCGGACCCGGATCGCTAAACTCAATGATCTCCGGGTTGATGAAGACCCGCGGATCGGTGCGGTCCTCGGAGACGTCCATCACCAGCACCCGCCGGTGGACGTTGACCTGGGTCGCTGCCAAGCCGATACCCTTGGCCGCGTACATGGTCTCGAACAGGTCGTCGACCAGGCGGCGGACCTCGTCATCCACCTGTCCGACGGGTTCCGCCACGGTCCGCAGGCGCGGGTCGGGAAACTCGAGGATAGTGAGAAGGCTCATGGTGATAGGGTCCGCATTTCGTGTAACTTGGCCAGCAATGCTGCTAGAGTTCGCATTATAAATGGGCTCGAGGTTGTTGCAGCGAGGTTCTTCAGTGATGGCGCGCCATGACGTCTTCAAGTGGATGGCTCCCACCGCAATTGCCATGCTCATCGTGCTCGGCGGTGGCACGGCCGGTGCCCAGCAGGGCGGCATCGATCGCGACACGATCCCCGTGGCACCGGATGCGCCTGAACGTTATGTCGTGCAGCGCGGCGACACGCTCTGGGATATTTCCGCCAAGTTCCTGACCAAGCCCTGGTACTGGCCGGAGATCTGGTACATCAATCCGGAGGTGGCCAATCCGCACCTGATCTATCCGGGTGACGTACTGGTGCTGACCTGGGTCGATGGCCGTCCGCGCCTGGCGCTGGAGCAGGGCGGCGACGTCCGGCTCTCTCCACGGGTCCGCGAGGAGCCCCTCAGCGAGGCCATCCGCGCGATCCCCTGGCAGTTGATCGAGGCCTTCGTTTCACGCCCGACCGTGCTGGCCGAGGAACAGATCAAGGCTGCGCCGTACCTGGTCGCCGGGCTCGAAGGTCGGGAAATGTCCGGCCCCGGCGACACGGTGTATGCCCGGCGGGCCGATCAGGCCAGGGCCGGCGGAAACTGGCTGG
>JAUMBX010000140.1:9258-11586 GCA_032119515.1 Steroidobacteraceae bacterium
TCGACACGGCATTTATACGGCCACCGCCAGCGTCACCCGCGCGGGTGATCCGGCGACCCTGCGCCTCCTGGAAGCCGTCCGCGAAACGGGCCCGGGCCTCATCCTGTTGCAGCCTGCAGCCCCGCCGCCCTTCGATTTCATTCCCCGGGCCCCCGCCACGACGGTGGCGGGCGTGGTGGTCACCGCAGCGACGCCCCAGACTGCAGTGGGCCAGTTCGACGTGGTAGTCATCAATCGCGGCAGCCGCCACGGGCTGGAGCCGGGACACGTCCTGTCGGCCTGGACCCGGGGTGCCGAGGTCCGCGACGACACGCCCAATGCCGTCAGTAAGCAGGTCCGGTTGCCGGATGAGCAGGCGGGTCGCCTGATGGTGGTTCAAGTCCTCGAGCGGATGAGCTTTGCGCTGGTGCTCGACGCCTCGCGGGACATCGCCGCTGGCGATCCGGTCCGCAATCCCTGAACCCAAGACTATCGAGGCGTAGCGGCTTCAATCTCCCGCACCGCGCCTTGCCCGCGCATGGTGTGCTGACACCATGCCGCACGCCTCCCCCGAGTCTTGCCTGTCTCCCCACGATCCGGGCTTCCCGTCCCAGTTTGCCGCCCTGCAGGATCCGCCCGACAGCCTGTACGTGCGCGGCGACCCCGCCTGCCTGTCACGGCCCTCCATCGCCATCGTGGGCAGCCGCCGGCCGACCGCGGCCGGGCGCGAGACCGCCGGGCTCTTCGCCCGCGAGTTCGTCCGCCACGGGCTGGTCGTCGTCAGCGGTCTGGCCACCGGTATCGATGCGGCCGCACATCAGGGCGCGTTGGCTGAAGGCGGCCTGACCATCGCCGTCTGTGCCAACGGCCTCGATCGCACCTATCCGCCCCGTCACGCAGGCCTGGCCGAGGCGATCAGTGCCGCGGGGGCCCTGGTATCCGAATTTCCGCCGGGCACGCCCCCGCTGCAGCATCATTTTCCACGTCGCAACCGCCTGATCAGCGGCCTCGCCCTCGGGGTCGTGGTCATCGAGGCCCGCCAGCGCTCGGGCTCGTTGATCACCGCGCGGTTGGCCGCGGAACAGGGGCGTGAAGTCTTCGCCGTACCCGGCTCCATCCACAATCCCCTCGCCCGCGGCTGTCACCGGCTGATTCGCGACGGCGCCCTGCTGGTGGAATCTGCGGCCGAGGTCATGGCCGGGCTGCAATCGGGGCTGTTCGCCGCCCTGGCGCCCCGATGCACGCAAGCGCCTATCGGACAAGGCTTTTTCAGCGAGCCGTTGGACAGGCAGGAGAAAATCCTGTTGAATGCCTGCGGCTTCGAGCCGGTCGATGTCGACGTCCTGACCCGCCGGACGGGGTGGAGCGTCGCCCAGGTCAGCTCGGTGCTGGTGCGGCTCGAGCTCCGTGGCGAGGTCGAGTCATGTGAGGGCGGCTGCTACTGCCGGTTACCTGAGAGACCTGCCGGATGAAGGAAAGCGTCCTCGACATCCTGATTCACCTGTTCGAGAACTACCTCGGTGCCGAGGAAGGCTCGGAACCCAGCCGCGACAGCCTGCGCGAGGAACTGGAGCACGCGGGCTACCCCGAACCGGAGGTGGAGCGCGCGCTCGCCTGGCTGGACGGTCTGGCCGAGGACCCCACCCGTACCCTGGCAGAATCCGGTGCCCGCCCGCTGCGGGTGTTCAGCGCTTTCGAGCAGGTCCGGTTCGATACCTCGGTGCGCGGCTACCTGATGCACCTCGAATCCATCGGTATCCTCACCCCGGTACAGCGTGAGGTGGTGATCGACCGACTGCTGGCGCTCGAGTCCGACGACATCGACATCGAGCAGGTGAAGTGGGTGGTCCTGATGGTCCTGTTCTGCCAGCCGGGACAGGAACAGGCCTTCGAAAGGATGGAGGATCTCGTCTTCGAGGGCTATCACGACGCGATGCACTGAGCTGCCGCGGGCGGGGTCTACCTGCTGAGCCGCGGCCGGGTCCGCGGCTTTGGCGTCTATGGAAGAGTGAATGGCAAGCAACCTGATCATCGTCGAGTCACCGGCCAAGGCCAAGACCATCAAGAAGTACCTGGGCAAGGACTTCGAGGTGCTGGCCTCCTATGGTCATGTGCGTGACCTCATCGAAAAGGAAGGCGCAGTCGATCCCAAGCACGACTTCGCAATGAAGTACGACCTGATCGACAAGAACCGGCCGCGGGTGGACGCCATCGAGAAGGCGGCCAGAAAGGCCAATGCGCTGTTCCTGGCCACCGACCCGGATCGCGAGGGCGAGGCCATCTCCTGGCACCTTGCGGAAATCCTCCGCGAGCGGGGCGCGCTGGATGACCGCTCCGTCAAGCGAGTGC
>JAUMBX010000141.1:0-3234 GCA_032119515.1 Steroidobacteraceae bacterium
CGATCGCGAACGGCACAGGTTTTGTGGTGTCCGGAAATACCATCACTTCGGGGACGTACTGCATCCTGGTAGGCACCTTGCTGCAGAACCCGATACCCCAGGGACACCATACGATTGTAAAGAACACCTTGTCGGGTTGTGGTGTGAATGCGATCTCCGTGTACGCCGATCCCGGAACTGTGGTGACCCACAACCGCATCGCCGACAACACGGTCACGAAGTGCACAGGAAGCTGCATCGATCTGACGGCCTACGAGGGATCCACCCTGACCAACAACGAGATCAAGGCCAACAGCATCAGCGATTCCATGGCCCTGGCCGGAATACGCGTCTCGGCCCGCGCGGACGACAACCGCGTCCTGGACAACGAAGTCCACGAGGCCGCCCGGTTCGGCATCACCGTTGCAGGCAACAGCAACCTGATCGCGGGCAACGTTGCCCAGGGCAACACGATCTTCGACCTGCAAGACCTGGGCCAGGACAACAAGTGGCCCAACAACACCTACGACACGGCAAACTGGTAGCCGGCGACTGAATCAGGCCGCCACTCCTGGCTGAACACCCTACTGCACCCACGTGCATATGCCGTGGCGTAGGGGCATGAATGGCAGGGTGGGGCAGGGCGGGCGGGCGGCGGCCGCCCGCCCGCCATGCCCCACCCTGCCATTCATGCCCTGCCGTTCTCAATCACGCGCCCCCTATGCACGGCGCTCCCGCCGCCCCGCCCATTCATGCCCTGCCATGGCCTCGCCGCCCAGCTTCTCCTACACGTTCTCGAGTAGCCACTGCTGCAGGGGCGCCTGGGCTGCACAGATGTCGTAGCACGCATCCACCAGCTCCGGAGACCCCAGGACCGCAGGTGGGAAGTCGGGCGACGCTGCGAACAGGCCCTTGTACTTGAGCAAATCAGCACGGGGATGGTCGGCCGAATAGCCCTGGGGAACGCGCTTGTATCTCTCGCCCCAGATGCGGAACCCTTTCGCCTGCAGTTGTTCGAGCACGCCCTGGAGCGCCGCTCCCCGAGTAGGATCATCCACCGCCACCTGAAACGCCTCCAGCGCCGGCGGCGGGAACATATACAGCCCCCCGCCAACCCAGGAGCTCTCCGGCGCCAGGTGGAAGTAGAACCCGGGCCGCTCCATCTTCTTGCCCTCCCCCTGCCACCAAACGATGCCCACGTTGGTCTTGTAGGGTGTCTTGTCCTTGGAGAAACGGGTGTCCCGGTAGATGCGCATCAGCGAGCCTGCGCCGTTGGTGCGGGTGTCGACGTTCAGATCAGGGTGAATCGCCCGCAGCCGTTCCCCCAGCGCCACGATGAAGGCCAGGGCCGGCTCCACAATCGCCTCCTGGTAGACCTGCTTGTGCTCGTTGAACCACTCCCGGTTGTTGTTGGCCCGCAGCTCGACCAGGAACTGGAAGGCTGCAGGGGAAAACCCGTCGAAATCGCTCATGGTCACTGTGTTTACCTCCTGGCAAAAGCCTCAAACTAGCCGGAGCCCTATTGTACCACACAAACGCAATGGCGCCCGGTAGACCGTGCTGGTCCGCCGGGCGCTTCCGGTTGGAAGATGGGGGTGCAATCCTGAAGCGCCGGCTTGGTGACGAACCAGGGCGGGCGCTTCGCGAAGGCCAGCCTCAAGAGGCAGCCAGGCGGCGGCCTAGGCCAGGAAGTCGCTGGCCAGGTTGTTGAAGGCCTGGGTGCTAATGTCTCTGCCTCCGCCGTCCGGCCTTCGTGCCCATCGTGCTCCGCGCCTTCGCGGTCCTTCGTGTCTTCGTGGTCCAAACGCCCCCGCGTTCCCACTTTGCACCGCAAGATTCCGATTGTGCGCGGAGTGAGCTTCGGCTATACTCTCGTCATGACGACCAATGAGAGGAAAGCATCCGTGGACGAAAACAAATACTGGGCCGCAGTCCTAGAACGCGATCGCACCTTCGACGGCACCTTCGTTTACGCCGTCGGCTCTACCGGCGTCTATTGCCGCCCTTCCTGCCCTTCGCGCCGGCCGCGGCGCGAAGGGGTCAGCTTCTTCGCCGGGCCGGCCGCCGCCGAGGCCGCCGGCTACCGGGCCTGCCGGCGCTGCCACCCCAATCAGCCCGCGCCCGAGGACCCGAACCTGGCCCTGGTCCAACAAATCTGCCTCTACCTGGCCGAGCCCCACGACCAGATCCCAACCCTCGATGAGCTGAGTGCGCGCTTCGGCCTCAGTTCCTTCCACCTGCAACGCACCTTCAAGCGCATCGTCGGCCTCAGCCCCCACCAGTTCGCCTCCGAGCAGCGCCTGGCCCGCTTCAAGGAGGGCCTCAAGGACGGCCAATCCGTGACCGACGCGCTCTACGCCGCCGGCTTCCAGACCAACAGCACCGCCTACGTCGACGCCCAGCGCCGGCTCGGCATGACCCCCACCCAGTACCGCCGGGGCGGCGACGCCTTGCCCATCACCTACACCTGCGCGCCCTGCGCCCTGGGCTGGGTGCTCCTGGCCGCCACCGAGCGGGGCATCTGCGCCGTGCGCCTGGGCGACACCGAGGCCGAGGTCGTGGACGCCCTGGCCGCCGAGTTCCCCGCGGCCGACCTGCAGCGCGCGGACGCGGAACTGGCCGCCTGGCTGGAGACCATGCTGGCCTACCTCGACGGCCAGCCCACCGCGCTGGACCTGCCGCTGGACGTGCGCGCCACCGCGTTCCAGCGCCGAGTCTGGGAGGCCCTGGTCGCCATCCCCTACGGCAGCACCCGCACCTACGCCGAGGTCGCTCAGTCCATTGGCCAGCCCACCGCCACCCGCGCCGTCGCCCGCGCCTGCGCCACCAACCCCGCCGCCCTGGTCATCCCCTGCCACCGCGTCATCCGCTCCGACGGCGGCCTCGGCGGCTACCGCTGGGGCCTCGCCCGCAAGCAAAAACTGTTGGCGCAAGAGGCAGGGCAAGCCAGCCTGCCAGGCTGAGGGGGTCGCCATCCTTAACGCCCACCCTTGCATATCCGTGTTCGTCCGTGTTCCGCTCCGGCTCCTCCGATCCTTCTTCCCCTCTGCGTCCTCTGCGTCTCTGCGGTAGGCTCCGGAGTCCGTGTCTGTCCGTGTTCGTCCGTGTTCGTCCGTGTTCCGCTCCGTGTCCGTGTTCCGGCCTGCCTGGTACCAGCCCTGACGCGCGACTTTTGCGAAGACCTGTCTCCACACCAAAAAACCTTTGACATCACCCGCGTTTCTGTATAGACTAGGTCAATAAGTTCACTGACCG
>JAUMBX010000142.1:0-2937 GCA_032119515.1 Steroidobacteraceae bacterium
CGATCAGGATGTGGCTGACGCGCCGCCGCTCGGCCGACACGAAGCGCTCCAGGTTCTCTTCGTAGTAACCCCGTAGCGCGGCCTCATCCACCTCAGCGGCTGCCGACAGCGCATCGAGCGACAGCTCCACGAAACTGACATCCACCTGTTCCTCGGTCCGGTAACGCTCCCGGTTACCCTCGAACCAAGTCGCCAGGGCCGCCTCATCGACCTGGCCAGGCGCCTGCCGGAAACTACCGCGGGGCAGCACCATCCAGGCCACCTCGCGCTGTTCCTGCAGCAGGGCGACCCGACGTTCCAGTTCCGAGGGCAGCACGAAAGCAGACCCGGCCACGCCCCGCTCGAGGTGCTGTGCGGCCAGCACCTCACGCTGCTCGGCCTCGAAGGCGGCCGCCTTCAGGTTGGCAGAAGAGAGCGCCGCAAAATAAGCGTCGCGGGAAAACTCTCCGGCCACCTGGAAAGCCGGGATGGACTGGATGGATTCCAGCACCTCGGCGGCGGAGGCACGCAGCCTGAGGTCGCTCGTACGCTGCCGCACCAGCTCGCGGGTGACGGCCCGCCGCAGGGACTCCTCGCGCAGGTCGGTCAGGATCTCCTCGGGCAGGTCCTGCCCGGGAAAGGCCGACTGATAGCGGGCCACCTGCTCCTGATATTCGCGACGCACGGGTTCCACGTCGACGTCCTCGCCATTGACCGCAATGCCCTGGGTGGAGGTCACGCCGCCGACGCTGACGAACTCCACTCCCCAGAACACAAAGACCACGGCGAGGACGCCGAGGATGACCATCGCGAAAATGCCCTTGAGATTGTCGTGTATGGCTTGAAGCATGGGGGTTCCGAAAGGCAGGGCCACAGGCGGCCAGTAGCCGCGAAGATTACCACGGCAGGGTCGGCGGCACAGGCTGGGCCTATACTTCCGGGCCGGCTTCAGCGCATGGCTGGCGGGGAGATCGCTGGGTGAAGGGATGGGAGATCTGGGTCGACCGGGGAGGCACCTTCACCGACGTGGTGGCGCGTGACCCAGGGGGACGCCTGCATGCGCGCAAATGGCTGTCTGAACTGCCGGGCAGCTATCCCGATGCCACCGTGCACGCCATCCGCGAACTGCTGGGGCTGGCAGCCGAAGAGCCGATCCCTGCCGGTGCCATCTCCGACCTGCGGATCGGCACCACGGTGGCGACCAACGCCCTCCTCGAGCGCAAGGGTGCGCGCACGCTGTGGGTCTGCAACCGAGGGTTTGCCGACGCGCTGCGCATCGGGCATCAGGCTCGGTCCCGCCTGTTCGACCTGAGAATCGAGCGTCCAGAGCCCCTGCACGAGGAAGTCCTGGAGGTGAGCGGTCGGCTCGCCGCCGACGGCAGCCAGCTCGAACCACTGGATGAGCAGGCTGCGCTCGAAGGGCTCGAGGCGGCCAGACAGCGAGGGCTGGAATCGGTAGCCATCACCCTGATGCATGCCTACCTGAACCCGCTCCAGGAACAGCGCCTTGCCGAACTGGCCCGCAATGCCGGCTTCACACAGGTCACCACCAGCCATGGGTGTTCGCCGCTCATCAAGTTCGTGCCCCGGGGCGAGACGACGCTGGCGGATGCCTACCTCTCACCGGTACTGGACCGCTACCTCGCCTCGCTCGCCGAGGCGCTGGGACCGGGTTTGCAGTCGGGCGCGGCACTCTTCATGCAGTCCTCCGGCGGGCTGGCACGCGCCGGCCACTTCCGCGGCAAGGACGCCGTACTCTCCGGGCCCGCCGGCGGCGTGGTGGGCATGATCGGTACGGCCACCCGCTCCGGCCGACAGCGGCTGATCGGCTTCGACATGGGCGGCACCTCGACCGACGTGACCCATTACGCCGGCGAACTGGAACGCACCCTGGACGCCAGCGTCGCCGAGGTACGGCTGCGCACGCCCATGATGCGGGTGCATACCGTGGCCGCTGGCGGGGGTTCGATCCTGCACCACGACGGCCTGCGGATGCAGGTGGGACCGGAGTCGGCCGGCGCATATCCGGGCCCGGCCTGCTATGGGCGGGGCGGCCCGCTCACGGTGACGGATGCCAACCTGGTGACCGGACGGCTCAGCCCGGAGTGCCTGCCGCCCGTGTTCGGACCGAACGGTGATGCGCACCTCGATCCGCAAGCCTCGCTGGCCCTCCTCGAGCCCTCGGCCCGCGAGGCCGGCGTTTCGCCCGAGGCCCTGGCGGAGGGTTTCCTGACCCTCGCCACCGACAACATGGCCCGCGCCATCAAACGCGTCTCGGTCGAGCGCGGGCACGACGTGCGCGAGTACACCCTGGCCTGCTTCGGCGGGGCGGGCGGCCAGCACGCCTGCCGGGTCGCCGACGCGCTGGGCATGCGCTCCATCTACCTGCACCGCCTGGGCAGCCTGCTCTCGGCGGTGGGCATCGGCATGGCCGCGCTGCGGGTCGCGCGCCAGCGCTCCGTGGAAGTGGAACTGACCCCCGAGGCCCTGCCTGGCCTGGACCGTGCCCTGGAGGATCTCGCCAAGGCCGCCACGGCAGACCTCCTCGAGCAGCAGACGGAAGCCGCCAAGCTGGTCTGCACCCAGCGGATGTTCCTGAAGTATCAGGGCACGGACAGCCCCATCACGGTCGAGCGCGTCCCTGGCCTCGAGCCGCTCGAGGCCTTCGAAGCCGCGCATCTCAGGGAGTTCGGTTACCTCGCGCCGGGCACGCCAGTGGTGGTCGAGACCCTGCAGGCAGAAGCCGTCGCCGGCGCGAACCCCGCGGAGTGGAGCCACACGCGGGAGGCAACCGGCGACCCGCGGAGCCTGCCAGGGAGCTCCACCCGGCTGTTCACCGGCGGCCGCTGGCAGGAGGCCGCCGTCTTCGACTGGGAGGCCCTGCAGGCCGGCACCCGCATCGAGGGGCCCGCGCTGGTGGTGGGGCCCCATTCGACAGTGGTGATCGAACCGGGCTGG
>JAUMBX010000143.1:0-3162 GCA_032119515.1 Steroidobacteraceae bacterium
ACCGCCCGGAACTTCTTGTGTGAGGAGATCAGCACCCGGATGCCAAGCGAGCTCAGGTACTCGATCTCGGCCATGTTGAGGCGTACCGCGTGGCTGCCCTGTCGCAAAAGCTCGTCGAGCGCCTGGGCGAGATGATCGGACCAGTAGCCGTCGAGGCGACCGGTTGCCCTGACTTCCATCACCCCGCCGTTGTCCCGCCAGGTCACCTGCATGGATCAGTCCCTGGTTGCGTCGCGGCTGCGCCGTACGCCCTGTTCATCGATCAACACGTCCGCGGTTTCGGGCAGATCGGCTGGAACCTGCCATTCGGGCGCGAATCGCTCCAGGGCCTGCAGGTTCAGCATGAAGGAGGGCGGCGCACGGTTTTCCACCGGCACGGTGGCCAGGTCCTTGCCATCCAGGACGTCTGCGGCAAGGTTGCCGATTTCCCGCCCGATGGCCAGGTAGTTGGCGCCGAGGTCGAAGATGGCGCCCTTGTCGATGTTCGGGGGAATGAGGGTGAAGACCGGAACCTTGTCCTTGCTGGCGGTATTGATCAGGGCGTCGATGGCACTGAGCACCACCACATCCCCGGTCACGATCACGGCATCGACCCCACGGGAGATGAGGGAAGCACCGGTTTCTGCCACCGCTGATGACGTGTCTGCGTTGGCCTCCAGCAGTTCGATCCCGAGGTCAGCACAGGCGGCGCGTGCGGCCTCGGCGTAGACCTGGGAATTCGGCTCGGCCGTGTGCCACAACAACCCCAGGCGCTTCATGCCCGGGTTCATGCGGCGCGCCATCAGGATACCCTCGGCCGTCGATACCAGGGAACCGTATCCCGCCATGTAGGGTGGGTGGTCGAGGGGATCGTCACGGTTGATGCCGAGGCCTGCGCTGAAAGGGTCGGTCAGGATGCCGAACACATGCCGCACCCTGGCCTGGCGGTTGGCATTGGCAACCGTCTGGGCAGAGGCGGTGCTCACCGTGATGATCAGGTCAAAGGAGCCATCGGTCACCCGGCGCGCAATGTCATTGGCGGTGGGGAGGTCGCCCTGGGCGTTGAAGCGGGTGAGCACCATGGTCCTGCCATCGACGAAGCCGCGTTCTGCGAGGCGCGCAACGATTCCGGTGGCGCCATCGTCCAGGGCCTGTTGGGAAGCGATCTGCACCAGTGCAACGCGTGGAGGAGCCTCCCCGTTCCCGGCCGACCTCTGAGACGGCTCCGAGTACAGGAGCAAGCTGGCGGCTGCGAAGATCAGCAGTGCTGCAAGGGCAAACGGCCGTAGGTGCTGGCTGATCCAGTTCATACAGCTCAGCCGACGCTCTTGGACACGATCAGGTGATTCCGGCCCTCGCTGTGACGGTATTGTACAGAGTCCATCATTTCCCGAACCAGGTAGACACCCAGCCCGCCGACCCGCCTCTCATCCATGGGGGCAGAGGTGTCCGGATCGTCCATGGCCAGAGGATCGAAGGGCAGGCCGTCGTCGGCGATCTCCATGGCCACCTGTTCGCCCTGCCTCTCGAGGCGGACCTCCACGACACAAGGTGAGCCTTCGGGCGGCGATCCGTGCATCACCACGTTCATGAAGATTTCTTCCAGTACCAACTCAAAGGCGAAGCGGGCCTCGGTCGGGAGGCCGGCGCCGGACCACCAGGCATCCAGGCCTGCATTCGCTTCAGGCAAGCGATCTGAGGTCGCCTCGACCCGGAAGGAGTGGCTCACGACGCTGCGATCGAATTGGGCCTGGCCCGATCAGGCCATGGCCGCGAGGGCCGCCGCCAGGTCGGTCTTGACGTCGATGATCTTGCTGAAGCCGCTGACCTCGAAGACTTCCATGACAGACGGTTGCAGGGCGCAGGCTGCAAAGCCCACACCGCCTGCCTTCGCCGCCCGGGCCGCCACCAGAAAGGCCCTGAGTCCTGCGCTCGAGACGTACTCGAGCGCCGAGCATTCAACTACCAGGCCCTTCGGCTTGGCAGCCACGGCGGCTTCGAGTGCCTTCTGGAACTCTGCCGACGCACCAAAATCGAGACGCCCGTGACTGCGGGCGACCGACACCCCGCCCTCTGCACTCTCAATACTGACATTCATGGATGCATTCCCCCAGTATGTTCAGACGGGACCCAGGAAGGTCCTCGCCACCTCAAGTTGCTCCTCGCGAATCGCCGACTCGACACCCTTGGCGATCAAGTCCACGCTGCCAATCTGATTGATACGACCGGACAGTCGATCGATCTCGCTCGCGGACAGAAACCCTTCCAGCAGACCACCGACACGGGCCAGGCCGATGAGCACCGAATCGTGCGGGGTCGGGATATCGTCGCCCAGCAGGGTGGACACGATCCGCAGCTTCGCTTCCTTTTTCTCCGAGCCGTCCAGCAGCGGATAGCGGCGGGTCTTCAGGACCCACAGGAAACGCGACTCGGAGGGTTGCAGGATGCCACGCGACGCGAGCGCCGCGAGCGACAGGCGCACCACGTCGGTGGCCTGGGGCGTCAGACGGCGGATCCAGGCCTTGATACCGAGCGCCGGGCCCTGTTCGATGGCCTGCAGCACCGAGTCCAGCGCCGGATGACCGGTGGGCTCGGCGGACAGGACTCGCACGGCCTCCAGGTCCGCATCGATCCTGCCCAACTCGTTGAGCTCGACCAGGCATGCACCCACGGCGCTCATCAGGAAACCGGAGCGGCCGGCCGTATAGGCGACGGCACCGTCGTCCTCGACAGTGAGCAGGACCAGTTCGTCTACGAGGTTGATCATGCGGCGGAGTGTACTCTAGTAACAAAACGGACGGTAACCGCGTTTTGATACAATCCACAAGAGGGTCAGCGTGGACAGTTCGATGCAGGATTCGGCTCGGCAGCAAGGCCTCGATGCCCGGGATTTGCACGCATGGCGGGGCGAGAAGCACGTGATCCGCGGCCTGTCGCTCCAGGTCGGCCCTGGTCAGTGCCTGCACCTGGCCGGACCGAATGGCGTCGGCAAGACAACCCTGATCCGCCTGCTTGCCGGCCTGATCAAGCCCGAAGACGGTTCCGTGTGCTGGAATGGACAGCCGGTCAGCCACGACCCCGACGCTTACCATGCGGACGTCGCTTTTCTCGGCCATGACAATGCACTCAAGGCGGACCTCTCGCCCCTCGAGAACCTGTCTTTCTGGGCGACGCTGGCTGGGC
>JAUMBX010000144.1:0-2043 GCA_032119515.1 Steroidobacteraceae bacterium
AGCTGCACTATGTCGGCAGGCTCCAGAGGCCGCTGAAGGAACTCTGGGACGCTGGCGAGCTGGCTGGTTTCGCGCGTGAGCAACCGGGAGGGCTCGTGCTGGTGGATTCCAGGGATAACCCGCTGACCGCCGGCGTGGGCGTACCGTTCATGGTCGTGCCTTATCGTACCGGCTACTGGTCGCTGTGGGCCTCGCGCCAGCTTGCCGAGGCGCCCGAGCTGCTGAACCGGATCGTGGCCCGACGACCGTACCGCACCATCGAGTGAGAGGCGGGACTTGAAATGCCTGTGGTTCCGCTCAAGATAGCCAGCACCCACAGGACGTCGCGATGCAATTCAAGGACTACTACCAGTTGCTGGGTGTCGAGCGAAAGGCCAGCGCCGAAGAGGTCAAGAAGGCCTATCGTCGGCAGGCCCGCAAGTATCACCCCGACGTCAGCAAGGAGGCCGATGCCGAGGAGCGCTTCAAGGAGGTGCAGGAGGCCTATGAGGTCCTGAAGGACCCGGAAAAGCGCGCCGCCTACGACCAGCTGGGCAGCCAGTACCGGCAGGGCCAGGAATTCCGGCCGCCCCCCGATTGGGGCAGCGACTTCTCCTTTTCGGCCGGCGGTGGAGCCGGCGGTTTCAGTGATTTTTTCGAGCAGCTGTTCGGCGGTGCCGGGACCTTCGGCGGTCGACCAGGGCCGCGCGGCGGCTTTCAGGCGCGGGGTGGGCACCACGAGGCCGAGCTCTCGCTCCCGCTCGAGACGGCCTTTTCCGGCGGCACCGAGACTCTCTCGCTCAGGGAGGGGGCGGGCACGCGCCAGCTCAAGGTACGCATTCCCGCCGGCGTGACGGAAGGTCAGGTGATCCGCCTGGCGGGGCAGGGAGGGCAGGGGCCCGGTGGACGGGGCGATCTGCTGTTACGCATCAAGCTGGCGCCGCACCCGCTCTATGCACTGGACGGACGCGACGTATCGCTGGTGCTGCCGGTGGCCCCGTGGGAAGCAGCGCTAGGGGCGGTGGTTCCGGTGCCTACCCTGGCCGGCAGGGTGGATCTCAAGGTGCCTGCTGGTGCCCGGGCCGGCCAGCGTCTGCGCCTCAAGGGGCGTGGCCTGCCGGGCAAGCCACCCGGCGACCAGTATGCAGTCCTGCAGTTGGTGCTGCCGCCGATGGATACCCCGGGAGCGCGGGAATGGATGGAGAGAATGCGGGATGAACTGCCGTTCGATCCGCGTGCCGGACTGGGAAAACCCTGAGCCTAGGCCTGCAGGGCCACCGAGCCCAGCGAACCCCGGTCGGTCAGCCGACCCACGTGCCAGAGCAGCAGCCGCTCGTAGTTGCACTTCTCAATGAAATCCAGCGCGCCGGCCTGCATCGCCTCCACTGCGGCTTCGACGTCGCCGTCCGAGGCCAGCAAAATGACTGGCAGTTCCAGTCCGCGCTCGTGCAGGTGACCGAGCAGATCGATGCCGGTCATGTCCTCGAGCTTCAGTTCGGTGATGACGCAGGCCGTCTCCGACTCGAGTCCACGCAGCAGGTCGGCACCGCGGCGGTAGCCGCGAACCTGGACGCCGATGGTGGCCAGGCTTTCCCGCAGGCCGGCGCGCACCTTGTCGTCGGGGTCGGCCACCAGGACCACCGGTGAGGGCAGGTCAGGGTCGAAGTGCATGTAGCGCTGTCTTGACATCATGAGCATCTGGAAAGCCAGGGGCTGAGCGGATCATTCCGTGCACCGATTCTGCCGCGTCCCGGCCCCGGGCTGCATACGCACTATCCCCTAGTCCTCGCGCTGGGCCTCGATCACCATGCGGACCAGATGGGCCAGCGAGTTGGCGTTCATCTTCTCCATCACCCGGGCCCGATGGATTTCCACGGTGCGCTGGCTGACGTTCAGGTCGCCGGCGATGACCTTGTTGGCCTTGCCGGCGGTGACCAGATCAAGGACTTCCCTTTCCCTGGGCGTCAGTTCGCCGATCCGCAGCCGGATGTCGTCGCGGGCCCGTAGCGCCTCGCGCATTTCGCCGTCCTTGTTCAGCCCCTTGTTGATCCGGTCGATCAGGTC
>JAUMBX010000145.1:0-3679 GCA_032119515.1 Steroidobacteraceae bacterium
CCCCCTTTGATATTGGATATAAACAACGGTCTGTGCCGTTTTAATAAGCCTAGCCCAGTGCCAGGTGGTGTCAAGCAGGATCATCGCCTCCTCTTATCCCGCCAGACCTTTCAGGTGCAGAAATTCCCGCCGAGTCTTCGGACCATAGGTCCGAAACGACGGGTCGGGGTGCTCCAGATAATCGCGGCGCCGGGCCGCGAGGGCATCCCGACCCAGGTGCTGCTCCAGCACATCCAGCGGCAGTGCATAGGGCCGCAGCGCGTTCAGGCCGAACACCTTCCGGCGCAGGGCATCGGTCAGCTGCGGATAGCCGTGTTCTTCCCGCAGCTCTTCGGCAATCTGAAAGGTGCGAAAAGCCTGGATCTGGTCCTGGGGTGAGCCGTACCAGATCGAGTCGGTCCCCCACAGCACGTTATCCTCGCCCACGTAGCGAAACAGCTTGCCCAGCAGGTGCGCCGCAGAATCGGGCTCGCGCAGACCCACGAAGCGCCAGGTAGAGCCGAGCTCGGCGTAGACGTTGGAGTTGGGCGCGACACTGGCTTCCAGCAGCGAGGTGACGAGGGCATCCACCCCATCGGTCCGCGCCGGGTCATAGGGACCCTCGGCTGCACCCGGCACCCAGCCGGAGTGGTAGATCAGGAAATTGACGTCCGGAAAACGCCTGGCGATGGGGCCGATATCACGGCAGGTGGAGTGCTCGTAGCTTTCTGCCCGCAGCGGGATGCCCTTGTGGATGCAGATATTGCGGACGCCAAGGCTTCGAGCGCGCTCGACGAACTCGATACCGACGTCGTCGGTCATCCAGAAGCCATTCGCCTCCGGACCCCACTGGGTATAGGTTTTCCAGGCCGAAATGCCAAATCCCGCGAGCCGGTCCATGTCTTCGAGGTCGCCGGGCTGGTTTGGATTGACCCGCGCGTGCAGCAGCAGCCGGTGCGAGCCTTCCATTTTTTCAACGATGTCACGGGTGGCAGCGGCCTCCTCGATGGTGAGCGGCTCCGCCTCCCGGCTGGAAGGTACGAAGGACAACACCATGAGGTCGGTGTCGGAATCGAGGAACACGTCCTTGATGAACTCATCGGGCCCGAGGCATTGAAGGTGCGCATAGTCCCCGCTGCCGAGTCCACAGCCCGCCTTGGGCATGCCAGCCAGGGCCCGTGCCATGCCACCATCCTTCGGCACGCGTCCGAGCCACGCGCCCTCCGGGTTCACGTAATGTCCCTGCACATCGAAGATGAACTCGCGCTTGGCCAGCGACGATGAGGCCACCTCCTCCTCCAGCGCCGCCTCGGCCGTCAACTCGAAATATCCACCGGGTTGCCCGGCAGCAGCATGCGCGGCATTGATGGCCAGCAGGCCCGTCGCTGCCCCGCAACTAGAGAGCAGGAACTGGCGACGCGACACGCCCAGCCGCTTCGAATGCCTGGCGGTGGTCTCCCGCGCCAGTGCACTGGCTTGCCTGCTTAGCGCATCAAGGGGGATGGGTTCGAATTCACCATTGCTGGTGGTATCGAGCTTGATCGGCAGGTTGTCGCTCATGCCCCCTTATTTACCGCATGCGAGACAGGTGGGCAAACTCCGTGAACAGCTCGCCACTGTTGGGGCGGCATCCGGCGCCCGAGGCAGCCAGGCCGGTTGCACCCACCGCGGGTAGCAGGAATTGCGTTCCGGTCGCATCACCAGTCGGAATGGGCAGGGACGGATGGTCGAAGGGTGCCTGGTCGCAGCGTACCCGCTCATCGGTCATGGCCAGCATGAAGGCGACCAGTTGTCGCTGTTCCCGCCCGGTCAAGCCCAGGTTGCCGAGGTCGGCGCCCAGGTTGGAGCCACGCCGGTAGGCGGCGACCGGGTCCTCGAGGCCCAGCGGGCGACCCAAGGAGCCGGTTCCGGTTGTATCGTTGCCGAGCGGGCCCCGTGCATTGCCGCCGCGGTTGTAGAACTCGACGACCTCGACCAGCGATTTGGCGCTGCCATTGTGAAAGTATGGAGGGGTGAGGCCGATGTTACGCAAGGTGGGGGTTTGGAATGCGCCGTCGACGGCAACGCGCTGGCGGGCCGCCGCGGCCTGGGCCTGGGCCAGCTGGTCGGCAGGATCGCAGCGTCGACGGAACGGGAAGGGAATCAGGTCGGTCTGGCAGAAGTCTGCCGTGAAGGTATCGAAAACCTGCCCCGTGAGGAGCTGGCGTGTATACGAGAGCGGCGTTCCCCAAGGGTCCTTCTCCCCAACGCCAAGGTCGGTCACGGTTGACTTGACGCCGAGGTTATAGAAGGAGCCGTCATAGAATGCGGCGCCGCCGTCAGCCATGGGCATGTATTCGACCAAGGCCTGGGTGCCGCTCGTCAGCACCGGGCCGGTATGACAGGCAATGCACTGGCCCTTGCCGACGAAGAGATCCATTCCGGCAAGCTCATCACGGGTGAGGCCCCGCGGCCCGACCCCGCCCAGGGACCGATCCAGGGGTGTCTCGCCACTGACCAGCGTGGATTCATAGAGCATGATGGCAATGCCCATGAACATGGAGAAATTGATCTCAGCCTGGGTAAAGCCGTTGTTCGCAGTCACGATCCCGCTGGCGTTTCGCGTGTAGCGGGCCGTAGCGGGCGCACTCCACCAGCGCGGATCGAAGGCTCGCTCAATGAGCTGGCGGTAGGTGGGCCGATTGGTGGCTAACCCCCCGAGCAGGCTGTCCGCAGGATGAACCTCCTGGCTTTGCAGGATCGGCAGCGAGAGCAATTTGCGGCCCAGCATCGGGAAGGTGCGGCCACCGCAACTCATCTCGACCTGGGAAAGGGGCGGGCCTACCGCCTGGGAAGCAAGATTTGCATCGGTCAGCGCCAGGCGCTCGGCCGCCACCGAGTTGTTACGGGCGTTATAGGCCAAGACCAGCGCATTTGGTGAACGGTCGCCGAACGGATCGACGCCGTTGAAGACGTTGTTGGCGCGACCGTCCCAGAAATTGCGCTTGTGGAAACCGGCATTGATGGTGCTTTGGGCGTTGCGCGGGGAAACGGAGCGCAACAAGGTCTGGCCATTGCGATCGACCATGAGAAACGGCGAGTCAAGGTCCGGGGTACACACTTCGCCGGTCCCGTCGACCGGAAGTCCGCCCCCGGTGCCAGGCGTGACACCCTGGGAGCTGATGGCGTCGTTGGTGGTGTAGAGGATGGCGCTGTTGCGGTCACCGATATCGCGCAACTGGTGGGTGGGAAAGTCCTGGGCACGCAAGGCAAGGCCCGGTCCGGCATTGACGCCACTTGCGGTTTTGCCCTCCGTCCCCGCGGGGCTGAAATCGCCTGGCCAGGCGCGAAAGACATTGGCTGCGGTGGCAGTCATGCCATTGAGTGTGCCGGAGGTCAGGCCGCCGAAAGCGCGATCACCACCGGCCCAGCGCAGGTCGAGCTGGCCGGGGGACATGGCATTCTGGATTCGGGTATCGGCACCCGCAGCGTGGTGGCAAGAAGCGCAGGCGGTGCCATCCTTGCCGACGTTGATGTCCCAGAACAGGGCCTTGCCGAGCTGCCTGGCCGCCTCCGCGTTGGTCACGATACCTGCCAGATTCGGCAGGGGGGTGGTCGTCGCCGAGAGGGCGGCAAGCCCCACGGGCTCGACCTGGGAGCGTGAAACGAGCGCGACGCTGAGGGTAGCGATGAGCCCGAGCGCCAGTGCGATGCCGACTGA
>JAUMBX010000146.1:0-3143 GCA_032119515.1 Steroidobacteraceae bacterium
ACGCACACCATCGCGCACCCTGGCTGTGAAACGTGACATCTCCGCGACGCCGGAGGAGACCGATTCCTGGACCTCGCCGACCAGCCGACCGATGTCGAGAGTGGCGACTGCGGCCTGATCGGCCAGGCGCCGGATCTCGCGCGAGACCACCGCGAATCCCGCACCGTACTCGCCCGCCTTTTCAGCCTCGATCGCGGCATTCAGCGACAGCAGGTTGGTCTGGTCGGCCACCTTCGTGATGGTCGTGACCACGGTGCCGATGCTCTCGGCGCGTTGCGCCATGACCTCCAGGCGTTCCGCAATGGAGCCCGTGGCCGCCAACAGGTTCTGCATGGTGTCCTGCAGGCTCTCGAGGTCCGAGCGCCCGGCCGCTGCCACCTCGGCGGTAGTCCCGGACGAGGTCGACACCTCCCGCATCACGCCCAGCAGTTCCTGGGCGGTCGCCGAGATCTCGCTGGTCGAAGCTGCAATCTCGCTGGTGGAGGCCCCGATATCGTTGTTGATCTGCTCCTGCTTGCGCGAGGCCGCCGAGATTTCGTTGGCCGTGGACAGCAGCTGCACGGAAGACGACTTGAGTCGACCCAGCAGCCCGCCGAGCGAGTCGACCATGTGCCGCAGCGAGGTGAGCAACACGCTCGTCTCGTCGTTGCCTGCGCCCTCCACCCTGACGGTCAGGTCGCCGCCCGCCACTTTCTCGGCAGCACCGGCCGCAGTCTCCACGCGCGCGACCAGCGCCCGGGTGAAGGCATAGGCGATGGCGGCCGCCACGAGCAGGCCGGCCACGATCACCAGCAGCGTCTTCAAGACCTCCGCCCTCACCGGCCCGAGGATTTCCGCCTCGTCGACCGAGACCACCAGTTGCCAGCCCCCGGTCGGGATGGCCGCTGTAGACACGAAACGGGTGCCACCCGAGAGCGGATCCTCCCTCTGCAGGACGCCCTCGGGAGCCTCGCCACGATAGAGGGGCGTGAGCCATTCGCCGTAGGGCGTGCGCTCTAGAGGCAAGGTTCTGAGCTCCGGCGCTCCGGTCGCCGAAATGATGCGGCCGCGGGTGCTGATGAGCAGGAATTCGGAACTCTGGTGCGTGCGCTGCCCGCGCAGGAAATCGTCGATGTCGGTCAGCGCCCGATCGACGCCGGCCAGGCCCCGGAAACGCCCATCAATGATGATCGGAGCGGTCTGCTCCACGAGCAGCTTGCCCTCGTAGACATAAGGCTCGCTGATCATCAGCGGCACCGCACCGGCCACGGGAGCCCTGCCGTCGTACAGTTCGCTGATGCCGTTTTCCAGGCTAATGCCCGACCCCTCCGCCTCGCCGGCAACGCGGTTGCGCAGCCCGCGGTAGTAGTAGCTGGTCTCCATGTCGACCAGCGGGGTGAGCGAGAGTGCGCCGCCAGCCGCGTCGTCCCGGAACCAGTAGGGCAGGAAACGGCCACCCTCATCGAGGGCGCGCGGGTCCAGGCCGCCGGCCTGAGAGCGATCGCGCCCATCGGCATCGGGCTCGTAGCCGAAGTAGGCCCCGGTGAACTCCGGATTGGCTTCCAGCACGGCCCGGGCATAGGCCACCGAATCCGCCCTGCGCCCGAAGAGCCCGTGCTGCTGGGCCAGCGCCATGGTGGCAGCGGTCTGCACGGTCCGGTGGTTTTCTTCCTCGAGCTGTTGCGCAATGGCCTCGGCTTCCGCCCGGATGGAGTCCTTGGCCAGGTCCAACTGCGTGGAGAACATGCGCTGCAGAAGCAGGACGGCCACCACGGCGACCAACACCAGCAGCGGCAGCCCGCTCGCCAGCAGGATCTTCGCCCTCAGTTTCATCGCAGCTTACCCCCGTTCCGCCGGCGCGCTGGCGCCTGATGCGTCCCTTCCAGTATAGGCTCCGGAGCCGCCTTTGGGCAGCAAGGCTCAGGGGTTATCATCATCCAATGAACCGCAACGACCCGCTCACGCGCGCCGGTCTGGCCCAGCGGGCCTGGCGCCACTTCCGGGACGGCACGACCGACCTCGCCCCGGGCACGCTGGAAATTCCACTCTCTGCCTACACGGACGCCGATCGCTACGCCCACGAGGTGCGCAGGGTATTCCTGCAGCGACCCCTCCCCTGGGCACTGGCCGCGGAAATTCCGCGTTCAGGCGACTACCTGGCCCGGGAATACCTGGGCAAGCCCGTGCTCCTGACGCGCCAGCCGGACGGCAGCGTGCAGGCCTTCCTGAACGTCTGCCGCCACCGCGGTGCGGTGCTCTGCCCCCCCGGACGCGGGCATCAGTCCCGATTCACCTGCCCCTACCATGCCTGGACCTACGATGCATCGGGCCGGCTGGTGGGCGTCTATGGCTCGACCTCGTTCGGTGACTTCGACCGCGATGCGCGGGGACTCACCCGCCTGCCCTGCGTGGAGCGTGCCGGACTGGTCTGGGTGGTACTGACGCCCGGGTTGGAGCTCGACATCGACGCCTGGCTGGGCGGCATGGGACCGCTGCTGGAATCCCTGAACCTCGGTGACCTGCACCTGTTCGAACAGCGGGAGCTCGCAGGCTCTGGCTGGAAGGCCACCCTCGACGGCTATCTGGAGATCTACCACCACAACTCGGTGCACCAGGGCACCGTGGGACCGCACACCGTCGGCAATCTGCTGGTCCACGACACCTTCGGGCCCCACCAGCGCCTGACCATCGCCAGACCCACTCTCGGCGAGGTCGGCGATCCTGCGCAACTGGAGGCGGACCCTGACCGTTACGTCCGGCTCGTCCACTCGGTGTTTCCCAACCTTTCCCTCTCCGGGATCCTCGGCGGGCTGCTGCTGGTCGGACAGGTCTTTCCGGGTCCCACCCCGGACTGCACGGTGACGCTGCAGAGCATCCTCTGTCCGACACCACCCAGGGACGACACCGAACTGGAGGCGGCCAGGCAGTTCAGCGCCATGACGCTGCAGGCCGTGCGCGACGAGGACTACGCCATCGTGGGAAGGGTTCAGGCGGCCCTGCATTCAGGGGCCAACGAGAGTTTCCTGATCGGGCGCAACGAGCCGGCGATCCAGCACTATCACCACTGGGTGGACCGGCTCTCGACCTGATCAGGCCGCAGGATCGACCTCGATCACCAGTTCGCGGCGATCCCAGCTGGCCGCGAGTGCCGCGACCTCCCGATA
>JAUMBX010000147.1:0-9675 GCA_032119515.1 Steroidobacteraceae bacterium
CCTGGTGACCTTCAAGCCCACCGCCTGGTTGCTGGTTGCAGGCCCCTACGGCCTGTTCTGGCTGCTCAGGCTGGCCCGCCGGGCGCTCGACTCGGACCGGCCGCGAACCTAGGGCCCGCGCTGCCCAGCGCTCTGGTCCCGCGCCGCACGGAATTCGTTGTCCGGGTACCAGTTCGGCCAGGTTCCGCCGGAAGCCACCCGGGAGCCCACCTCGAACAGCAGGGCCAGGTCCTCGATCGAACCCGTCACGTCCCAGTCCTCGCGGTAGTCGTCCGTCTGCTTGTGGTAGTCGGCATTGAAATAGGCGTCCACCCTGCGCTGGCCCTCGCCCGCCGGTTGTCCACGCAGTTCGGTCCCGGACTTGATGTAGAGGGCCGGCACGCCGACCTTGGCCAGGTTGACGTGATCGGAGCGATAGAAATAGCCCGCCTCCGGGCTGGAATCAGGCGCAAGAACCCGCCCCTGGGCAGCAGCCGCCTTGGCCAGCAGGTCCTCGAGTTCGGAGGCCCCAAAGCCGATGACCTGCAGGTCGCGGGCCCGGCCCAGCGGCGCCAGCGAGTCGATATTGATGACTGCTGCGGTCTTCTCGAGCGGCACCAGCGGGTTGGCAGCGTAGAACTCCGAACCGATCAGCCCAGATTCCTCCGCAGTGACCGACAGGAACAGGATCGACCTCTCCGGCGGCGGTGCCAGCGAACGGAAGGCACGCGCGATAGCCAGGATGCCGGCCACCCCGCTCGCGTTGTCCTGCGCGCCGTTGAAGATGGTGTCTCCACCGAGGGCCAGCGCCCGGCCCAGGTGGTCCCAATGAGCAACATAGATGACGTATTCATCTGGCCGGGTGGTACCCGGCATCAGGGCGGCAACGTTGGGTGACTTGGCCCGCCTGATCAGGTTGCGCACGCCCGCGTCGGCCTTGGCAGCCAGTGGCACCGGGCGAAATCCCCGCTGGCGAGCGGCCAGCGACAGCGCGTCGAGGTCCTCCCCTGCCAGCGCCAGCAGTTCCCGCGCTCGATCCAGGGTGATCCAGCCCTCGATGGCAGAGCGGCCCGCATTGCCGTCTGCCCGCTCCAGATAGAACTGCGGCCCGGTCCAGCCGTTTCGGACCACGGCCCAGGGATAGGCCGCAGGCGCCGTGTCGTGGATGATGATGGCCGCTGCAGCACCCTGCCGGGCCGCCTCCTCGAACTTGTAGGTCCAGCGGCCGTAGTAGGTCATCGAGCGGCCACGGAACAGCTCCGGATCCTCGGTGGCGAAGCCCGGGTCGTTGACCAGGATCAGCGCGGTCTTGCCCCGCATGTCGAGGCCCGCATAGTCGTTCCAGCCGTATTCCGGGGCTACGATGCCGTAGCCGACGAACACCACCTCGCTCCCGTCCACGCTGGAGGACGGCTGCACCCGACGGGTGCCCACGACCATGTCCTCGGCCAGTGCCAGGTCCAGTCGCTGGCCGGCCACTTCGAAGCCCAACCTCGCATCGGCCGGCACAGCGGTGATCTCGACCAGCGGCACCTCCTGTCGAAAGCTGGCCCCGTTGGCCGGACGCAGGCCCAGTTCCTGGAATTCCCGTTCCAGGAATTCGACGGTCCGGGCCTCACCCGGGCTGCCTGGCGCCCGACCCTCGAAGGCATCGGAGGCGAGCTCAGCCACCAGGGCACGATAGACGGGCTCGCTGATCTGGGCGGCGGCGCGTTGCACGGAGGTCGGCTGCGAGGCGCAGGCGGCCAGCAGCGCCCCGCCGAGGGCAACTGAAAATGCCTTAGGAAACATCTTGATCCTCATTAGCAGACTCCCTGCCCGGTGCCGGGGAACCCCCCGGGTGCCCGGATGTCCGATCTCTTACGCCATCTCCTGAGGCCAGTAACTCCAGCTGATGACTGCCAGCAGCAACCACATGGCCGCCTGGGCCTGCCACCGCCATCGGTGGCCCCTTTGCCAGGTGGCAAAGGCCACGCCGGCCGCCACCGCCAGGATGCCGAACTGGATGACCGCGACCACCAGAGTCCGGTACTCACCCACCATCGAGGGATGGTCAGAGGACGCCACCAGGAAGACGACCAGCACCATCGCCAGCACCGCGGAAATAGAAGCCGCCGAGCCCAGGACGACGCCCGTAATGAACCCCAGTGGACCCAAATGCCTCCCTCCAGGCCGGTCGATCTCACGGATTCGACACAACCCCTTGATTGCCCACACCGCCGGCCCTAGCCTAGGGCGGTAAGGAGGACGAGTGTACCAATCCAGCAAGGCTTCCGGTTCCATCCGCTTGATCACCTGGCCGCGAGCACTCGCTGCCACGGCAGCCGTGCTGTTGCTCGCTGCCTACACGTCGGGCGAGTCCCCCAAGTCGACCGTGCCGCTCGCCGCAGCGCACGCCACCGCCATGGAGGTCGAGCCGAGCGACCGGCACCGGCGGGCCGCGCGGGTCATCACCGAAGTCATGGATCGGCAGCACTACCGGCAGGCCGACCTGGATGACTCCCTGTCCCGGCAGGTCTTCGATGGCTACCTTGAAAGCCTGGACGGCAACCGCAGCTACCTGCTGGCGGCTGATGTCGAGGAATTCTCCGTCTACCGCGACAGGCTGGACGACGCGCTGCGCTCGGGTGACCTGCTGCCACCCTTTGCCATCTACGCCCGCCTGCAGCAGCGCAACCGCGAGCGGATCGCCCATGCGCTGCAGATCCTCGAGACCGAGCCCGACTTCACCATCGACGAGGAATTCAGCTTCGATCGCAGCAAGCAGCCCTGGCCGGCGAGCGTGGAAGAACTGGACGACCTCTGGCGCAAGCGGGTCAAGAACGATGCGCTGTCGCTGCGCCTGACCGGCATGCCCTGGCCGGAGATCCAGGACACCCTGCGCAAGCGCTATCAGCGGGTGCTGAAGCGCATCGATCAAGTGAGCGCGGACGACGTGTTCGAGACCTTCATGAACGCCTTCTCGCACGCCTACGATCCGCATTCCAGCTACCTCTCGCCGCGCAACTCGGAGGAATACAACATTGCGATGAGCCTGTCCTACGAGGGCATCGGTGCCTCGCTGCAGCTCATCGACGATTACGTCACGGTCATGAACGTGTTGCCCGGCGGGCCGGCTGCCCTGTCGGGGGACCTCAAGGTGAACGACCGCATCACCGCCGTCGGCCAGGGTGAGGATGGCTCGCTGACGGACGTCATCGGCTGGCGCCTCGACGACGTGGTTCAGCTGATCCGCGGCCCGGTGGACACAGTCGTGCGCCTGCAGGTGCTGCCCGCGGGCGCGACCCCGGGCAGCCCGGAGGGCATCATCGCCTTCACCCGCAACAAGGTGACACTCGAGGCGCAGGCGGCCCACAAGGAGCTGCAGAAGCAGGAACGGGACGGGGCCGAGTATGTGGTGGGCATCATCGACGTGCCGAACTTTTACCAGGATTACCGCGCCCGGACTGCGGGTGACGAGGACTATCGCAGCACCACGCGGGACGTCCGGCGGCTGGTGGAAGAACTGAAGGCCGAGGGCATGGACGCGCTGGTCGTGGACCTGCGCAACAACGGCGGCGGTCATCTGTCGGAGGCGACCGGCCTGGTGGGCCTGTTCGTGGACGAGGGGCCGGTGGTTCAGCTGCGGGAAACCGGCGGCAAGGTCGAGGTGCTCGACGACCCCGAGCCGGGTGTGGTGTGGGAGGGCCCGCTGGTGGTGCTGGTCAATCGCGCCAGCGCCTCGGCCTCCGAGATCTTTGCGGGCGCCATCCAGGACTACCAGCGCGGACTGGTGGTGGGTCAGCAGACCTACGGCAAGGGGTCGGTACAGAACCTGTACCCCCTTGACCGCTACTCGCTGGGGCCACGCTCCGGGTTCGGCCAACTCACCGTCACCATCGGCAAGTACTACCGAGTCACCGGCGAGAGCACCCAGCACCGCGGCGTGACGCCCGACATCGAACTGCCCTCCCTCATCGACCTCGAGGACATCGGCGAGAGCACCCGCGAAAGCGCACTGCCCTGGGACACCATCAAGGCTGCGGACTTCCGGTCGGCGGCGGCCATGAACTCCGACGTGGGAGCAGAATTGGCCAACCGACATGACGAGCGGGCCCGGACCGATGCCGACCTGCTGGCGCTGGAAGCCAGTCGCGAGGCCTTTGATCGCCTGCGCCAGCAGCAGAGCCTCTCGCTGCAGGAAGAGCGCCGGCTCGATGAGCGCAACCGCCTCGACGCGGAACGCCTTGGCCGAGAGAACCAGCGGCGCGCCGCGCGGGGCGAACCGGCCCTTGAGTCGGTGGAAGCATTGGCAGAGGCGGAAACTCCGGACGCCCAACTCGAGGAATCCGTTCGCATCGCCCTTGACCTGCTGGCTTCAAGGGCATCGGACGGACGCAAGGCGGCCGTCAGCCAGCCCAAGCCTCTGGGCTGAACTTCAGGTGTCTGTCATTCTCTCAGGGAGAGACTTCGGTTAACGATTATAGTGCTGTACTTGACTATAACACCATATAACCGTAGCCTACTCGCCCTCCCCCACAGCCGGATGACCGCCTTGAATATCCCCCGCGCCTCGCTGCTGCCTGTGTTCCTGTTGACCAGCGCATTCCTGCTCGCCGGGTGCGGGCGGGGGCCCGGAAACGGACCCGATGGCGAGGCAGCCGCGCCCCAGGCCGTGGCGGTGGAGGTCACCTCACCCAGGGTGGGGGACATGCTGGCCACCTATGCCGGCACCGCCTCCATCACTGCCGACCGCCAGGCCTTCGTGATGCCCAAGGTGCGCGGTGAAATCCGCTCCGTGCTGGTGGAGGAAGGCGATCGGGTCACCAAGGGTCAGGTGCTCGCGAGGCTCGACGGGGACCAACTACGGCTGGAGGCCGCCCAGGCCGAGGCCGACCTGCGCAAGCTGGAGCGCGACTACGAGCGTAATCTGGAGTTGCAGAAACGGGGGCTGGTGAGCAGCACCGCCTTCGACAACCTGAAGTACGAGCTCGATGCAGCGAAGGCCACCTATGAATTGGCCGCCCTGCAGTTGTCCTACACCTCGGTGACGGCCCCGATCGGTGGCGTGGTCACCGACAAGCTGGATGCGGTGAAGGTCGGTAACACCGTCACGCCGGTGGGCGGAGTCATAGAATCCGCCGACAGCGCCATGTTCGTGGTCACGGACTTTTCCTCGCTGGTCGTGAACCTCAGCGTACCGGAGGGACAGCTGCAACGGCTTGCGGTGGGACAGCCGGCGGAGATCACCCTGGATGCGCTGCCCGGTACGCGATTCAAGGGCCAGGTAGCGCTGATCACCCCGCGGATCGACTTCGAGACCGCCACCTTTCCGGTCAAGGTGGAGATCGAAGAGGTCGGAGAGCTGCTCCGGCCTGGCATGTTCGCCCGGGTGAGTATCGTCTATGACCGGCGCCCCGGTGCCCTGCAGATTCCGCGCAGCGCGCTCGTCGACGACGACGGCGGGCCGCGCGTGTTCGTGGTCGAGGGGGACCTCGCCCGGGAACGCAACCTCCGCCTGGGACTGTCGAGCGGCGCCATGGTCGAGGTCCTGGAAGGCCTTGGCCCCGAGGATCGGGTCGTGGTGGTAGGCCAGTCTGGGCTGCGGAATGAGTCGCCGGTGCGCGTGATCGACCCGCAGTCATGAGCCTCATCGATTTCGCGACCCGCAGGCGGGTCACGGTGCTGATGTGCACGGTGGCCGTCGTGCTCTTCGGTCTGGTCTCCCTGACCCGGCTGGATCTCGACCTGTTGCCCGACCTGACCTACCCCACGCTGACGGTGCGTACGGAACTGCCGGGTGGCGCCCCGCTGGAACTGGAAACCCTGGTGACGCGCCCCATCGAGGAGGCGGTCGGGGTCATCCGCAACGTCCGTCAGGTCCGCTCCATTTCCCGTGCAGGGCGCTCCGACGTCACCCTGGAGTTCACCTGGGGGACCGACATGGATCTCGCCGGTGTCGACGTCCGCGAAAAACTCGACCTTCTGGAACTGCCGCTCGCCGCCTCGCGCCCCGTCCTCCTGCGCTTCGACCCCTCCACCGAGCCGGTCATGCGCCTCTCGCTGGTGGATGAGGGCGCGCTCCTGGCCGGCGAGGCGGCGATCGATCGACTCAAGCGCCTGCGCAGGTTCGCCGACCAGCGACTCAAGAACGAGCTGGAGGGCGTGGAGGGGTCGGCGGCCGTGAAGGTCAGCGGCGGCTACGTTGATGAGATCCAGGTGCTGGTCGACCAGCAGCGACTCGCCCGCCTGGGGCTGTCCATCGAAACGGTGTCGCGACGGTTGGGCGAGGAGAACGTCAACCTGTCGGGAGGCCGGCTCGAGCAGGGGTCCCAGCGATTCCTGGTTCGTACCCTGAACGAATTCCAGACCGTCCAGGAAATGGCCGACACCATCCTCGCCTCGCCGGGTGGCAGTCCCATCTTCCTCCGCGACGTGGCCACGGTGCGTGGCGGTTATCAGGACCGGGACGCCATTACCCGCACGGACGGGCGCGAGTCGGTGGAACTGGCCATCTACAAGGAAGGCGATGCCAACACCGTACAGCTGGCGGCCGGCATCAGGAAGCGGGTCGACGAGCTGACCAGCCTGCTCCCGCCCGGGACCCGGCTATCGGTGGTCTACGACCAGTCCCGCTTCATTTCCTCCGCCATCGCCGAGGTCCGCGAGGCCGCACTGCTGGGCGGATTGCTGGCCATCCTGGTCCTCTACCTGTTCCTGCGCGACGCGCGTGCCACGCTGGTCACCGGCATCGCCATCCCGGTGTCGGTCATCGGCACCTTCCTGCTGATGTACCTCTCGGACCTGTCCCTGAACATCATGTCACTCGGTGGCATAGCCCTCGCGGTAGGCATGCTGGTAGACAATGCGGTAGTGGTGCTGGAGAGCATCGTGCGCCGCCATGAAGAGGGCATGCCGCGGGCCGAGGCGGCCCGGGTCGGGACCCGGGAAGTGGCCTCAGCCGTCACCGCCGCCACCCTGACTTCAGTGGCGGTCTTCTTCCCGATGGTGTTCATCAGCGGCGTGGCCGGACAGCTGTTCCGTGACCAGGCGCTGACCGTCACCTACGCGTTGCTGTTCTCGCTGGCGGTCGCACTGACCCTGGTGCCGATGCTTGCCGCAGGTGGCCCGCCCCGACCGGCCGCAGAGCCGGGCCGACTGGGCCGGGTCTCGGGGGCGCTCGCCACGATGGGCGGCCTGCGGCGGCGCCTGTCCTCAGCCATTGCGCGGATGATGCGCTGGCTGCTGACTCCTGCAGCGTCGCTGACCCAGGCTGCGTTGGCACGGGTCGAGACAGCCTATGGGCCGATGCTGGACGCTGCGCTCAATCACCGTGGGCGAGTCGTGGGCATTGCCGCCCTGACGCTGGCGGCGAGCCTCGCGCTGGTGCCCAGGCTCGGTAGCGAACTGATCCCCCAGATGTCGCAGGGCGAGTTCCTGCTGGATGTCAGGCTTGCCCCTGGCGCCACTCTGGAGCAGACCGACGCCGTGGTGGCCAAGGCCGAAGCCTTGGCGCAGGCTCAGGCAGGTGTGAGGCAGTCCTATGCGGTCAGCGGAACGGGCAACAGGCTGGACGCCGATCCCACCGACGCCGGTGAGAACACCGGTCGGCTTACCGTCACGCTGCAGCCTGGCGCCTCACGTGCCGACGAGGAGCAGGCGATCGGCGAACTGCGGCAAGGCCTGCTGGACGTCCCGGGTGCGCAGTTCCGCTACAGCCGTCCGGCGCTGTTCAGCTTCGACACGCCGCTGGAGGTGGAGGTCATAGGCTATGACCTCCAGGCCCTGCAACAGGCTGCCGAGCAGGTACAGGGAGCCATGGCCGCGAGCCCGCTGTTCAGCGACGTCAAGTCCAGCGTGGAGAGCGGTAACCCGGAAGTACAGATCCTGTTCGACCAGGATCGCGCGACCCGACTGGGGCTCGAGGTGCGTGAGGTGGCGAACCGGGTGGTCTCCAGCATCCGCGGCGACGTGGCAACACGCTACAAGCTGCGCGATCGGAACATCGACGTGCTGGTGAGGGGCGTCGACACCCGCGCCTCATCAGTGGAAGACATCCGCAACCTGATCATCAACCCTGGCAGCGAGCAGCCCGTGCCGCTCTCCGCGGTGGCGGACATCCGCATCGCAACCGGGCCGGCCGAGATCCGGCGCGCCCGCCAGGAGCGCGTGGCCATCGTCTCGGCCAACCTGGCCCAGGGTGACCTGGGTGGCGCCCTCGTGGAACTGGAGCGGATCGTGCAGTCCATGCCTCCGGCGCCAGGCATCGACCTGCAGGTCGGCGGGCAGAGCGAGGAGATGCAGGGTTCCTTCCGTTCGCTGGAGTTCACCCTGATCATGGCCGTGTTCCTGGTCTACCTGGTCATGGCCTCACAGTTCGAGTCGCTGCTGCATCCCTTCGTGATCCTGTTGACCATCCCGCTCGCGCTGGTGGGGTCCATCTGGGCGATGTTCCTGACCGGCACCACGCTGAACGTGGTGGCCTACATCGGGGTGATCATGCTGGCGGGCATCGTGGTCAACCAGTCGATCGTGCTCATCGACGCGGTGAACCAGGCCCGCGAGCGTGGACTGGACAAGCGGCAGGCGATCCTCGAGGCCGGCCGGCTCAGGCTGCGACCGATCCTGATCACCAAGCTGACCACGGTGCTTGGCCTGCTGCCGATGGCCCTTGGCCTCGGTGAAGGAGCTGAGGTTCGCCAGCCCATGGCGATCACCGTGATCGGCGGCGTGGCAATCTCGGGCCTGTTCACCCTGCTGGTCATACCGGTGGCCTACTCCTTGCTCGACCGCAAGCAGTTCGCCACCCGTACGGGGCCCTGACCCATGCTGCATACGAGATTCGCACTGCGCAGGCCCGTCACCACCCTGATGTGCTTCATCGCGGTGTCGCTGATCGGCCTGATCTCCACCTACCTGCTGCCGCTCGAATTGTTCCCGGACATCCGTTTCCCTGGCATGCAGGTGCGGATTCCCTACGCAGCCTCGACGCCCGAACAGGTGGAGGAACTGATCACCCGTCCTGCCGAGGAGGCCCTGGCGACCCTCTCCGGTGTGCAGGAAATCCGCTCGACGTCCAGTGAAACCGGCTCGGAGCTCATCGTGCTGTTCAGCTGGGACCGGGACCCCAGCACGCTCGCGTTCGAGGTCAGGACGCGCCTGGATTCGATCCGGGACCAGTTCCCGGAAGGAGCCGACCGCATCCAGACCAACGTCTTCGCGAGCGAGGCCGGCCAGGTGGTGGCCATGCGCATCTCGAGCAGCGAGGACCTGTCCAGGCAGTACGAACTGCTCGATCGCTACCTCAAGAAGCCACTCGAGCGACTCGACGGAGTGGCCCGCGTCCAGCTGGAGGGCATCGAGCCTTTGGAAATGCGCATCCTGGTGGACCCGCTCAGGGTGGCCGCCCACGGCGTGGACGTGGTGCAACTGAGGGAACGGCTGGAGCGAGCCAACTTCTCGGTCAGCGGTGGGGAAATCATCGAGGGAGACCAGAGGCTGTCGATCCGTCCGGTCGGCGAGTTTCGCAGTGTCGACGACGTCAGGAACCTGCTGATCCGTCCCGACCTGCGCCTGTCCGACATTGCCGACGTGCGCCTGCTGAGTCCTGCCCTGACGGTAGGCCGGCACCTGAACGGCAAGCCGGGCATCGGCCTCGACGTCTACAAGACCAGTGACGCCAACATCGTCGAGGTGGCGGACCGGATCATGGCCCTC
>JAUMBX010000148.1:0-4806 GCA_032119515.1 Steroidobacteraceae bacterium
CATCGGCGATGAGCAGGATCCCGTAGTGCCGACAGATCCGCTCGATCTCCGGCCAGTATGTCTCGGGCGGAATGATGACCCCACCGGCGCCCTGGAGGGGCTCGCCGATGAACGCAGCCACCCGCTGCGGACCGATCCGCTCGATGCACTCGGCGAGCCTCGAGGCCGCGCGCAGCCCGTATTCTGCAGGGCTCAGGTCGATCCCGTTCTCGTACCAGTAGGGCTGCTCGATGTGCTCGATGCCGGGAATCGGCAAGCCGCCCTGCGCATGCATGGCCGACATCCCGCCAAGGCTCGCGCCGCCGACCGTGCTGCCGTGGTAGGCGTTTTCGCGACTGATGATGACCTGCCGACCGGGCTCGCCCAACAGGTCCCAGTAGCGGCGCACCATGCGGATGATGGTGTCGTTGGCCTCCGAGCCGGAACCGGAGAAGAACACCCGCTTGAACTGCGGCGGGGTGAGCCGGGCGAGGCGCGCCGCCAGTTCGATGGCCGGCGGATGGGCGCTCTTGAAGAAGCTGTTGTAGTAGGGCAGCTCCTGCATCTGGCGATAGGCCGCCTCGGCCAGCTCGCGCCGGCCGTAGCCCACGTTGACGCACCACAGGCCGGCCATGCCGTCGAGGATCCTGCGACCCTCACTGTCATGCAGGTAGACGCCCTCGGCGCGCTCGATGACGCGTGCGCCCTCGACGGCCAGCGCCTTGAAGTCGGTGAAGGGATGCAGGTAGTGGCTGGAATCCAGCGCCTGCCACTGGGCCGTCGTTCGTCCGGTCATGCACGCCTCCGCGGGCTAAACGTTGAGCAGCAGGTGCTCGCGCTCCCAGGAGCTGATCACCCTCAGGAAGGTCTCGTACTCGCTTTCCTTGACCGCCGCATAGGCGGACACGAAGCGCTCGCCGAAGATGTCCACCAGCTTCTTGTTGCCGCGCAGCAGCAGGAGGCTCTCCGCCAGCGTCAGCGGCAGCGCGAAGGGCAGCTCGTAGGCGGAACTGCTGATGGGATCGCTGGGGCTGAGGTTGCCCACCATCCCCAGGTAGCCGCAAGCCAGCGAGGCGGCGATCGCCAGGTAGGGATTGGCGTCCGCCCCGGCCACCCGGTTCTCGACCCTCCGCGCATCCGGCGGCGAGGTCGGCACGCGCAACCCCGCGGTGCGGTTGTCATAACCCCACTGCACGTTGATGGGAGCCATGTTGTAGCGGGTGATGCGCCGGTAGCTGTTGACGTTCGGCGCGAACAGGCACATCGCGGCCGGCAGGAACTTCTGCAGTCCCGCGATGTGGGCGAAGAACAGCTTGGTGGGTTGCCCTTCGGCGTTGCTGAAGATGTTCTGCCCGGTCTTGGCATCCACCACGCTCTGGTGGATGTGCAGCGCGCTGCCCGGCTGGTCGGCCATCGGCTTGGCCATGAAGGTGGCGTACATCTTGTGGCGCAGCGCGGCCTCGCGGGCGGTACGTTTGAACAGGAAGGCCTGGTCGGCAAGTTCCAGCGGGTCGCCGTGGATCAGGTTGATCTCCATCTGACCGGCCCCGTCCTCGTGGATCAGGGTGTCGATGTCAATCCGCTGGGCCTCGCAGTAGGCGTAGATGTCCTCGAAGAGCGGGTCGAACTCGTTGACCGCCGCGATGCTGTAGGACTGGCGGCCGGTCTCGGCACGGCCGGAGCGACCCACCGGGGGCTTCAGCGGATAGTCGGCGTCCACGTTCGGCTCGACCAGGAAGAACTCCAGCTCCGGGGCCACGACCGGTTTCCAGCCCTTCGCGGCATAGAGCTCCATCACTCGACGCAGCACGTAGCGCGGCGACATGGGCACCACGCGGCCGTCGTCATAGAAACAGTCGTGGATAACCTGGGCGGTGGGCTCCGGCGACCAGGGCACCAGCCGGATGCTGTTGGGATCGCCCACCAGGTCGATGTCGATCTCCATGGGATTGATGGCGGCATCGTCGGTGGGCCACTCGCCGGTGACCGTCTGCAGGAAGATACCCTCCGGCAGCCGCATGCCCTCGTCCTCGGCATATTTCTCGGCGGGCATGATCTTGCCGCGCGCAATGCCGGCCATGTCGGGGATGATCGCCTCGACCTCGGAAATTTTCTGTTCCTCCAGGAAGGAGTGGATCTGGCTCATGACTTCGCACCTCTTGACCGCTCCCGCGCGGCGGCACCGAAGGCCGCAAACAGGGCAGTGGAAAATTCGTTCTCGGCAGCCTTCCATTCGGGGTGCCACTGCACCGCGAGGGCGAAGCCCGACGCACCCTCGACCCGGAAGGCCTCGACCAGTCCATCCGGCGCCACGGCCTCGACCACCAGCCGGTCGCCGAGCCGCTGCACGCCCTGCCCGTGCAGGGAGTTGACCATCAACCTGCCCTGCGCTGCCAGCCGGTGCAGGACGCCGCCCTCGACCAGTTCCACCTCGTGGGCCGGCCCGTACTGCACGTCGACCGGGTCGTCCTTGCGCTCCCGATGGTCCCGCAGGCCCGGCACCTCGTGAACCTTCTGCCAGAGGCTGCCGCCAAAGGCCACGTTCATCTCCTGGAACCCTCGGCAGATGCCGAGCACCGGCAGCCCGGACTCGATCGCAGAGACGATCATGGGCAGCGTGGTGGCATCACGCTCGGGATCGTGCCAGGTGCCGGGCTCCGAGGCCTCGCCCTGGTAGCGGTGCGGCTCCACGTTGGACGGGCTGCCGGTCAACAACACCCCGTCGAAGCTGTCGACCCATTGCTCCAGGTGCAGCTCGCCCAGCGCAGGCACGACCACAGGTACCGCGTTTGCCGGACCCGCAATGGCAGCGAGGTATTTTTCACCGACGCAGTGGAACCAGTGTGAACCCAGCAGGCGTCGGTCTGCGGGGATCCCGATGACGGGCTTGCGCGAGCGCATGTGAAGAGAGTCCAATGACTCGGGGCCTATTGTGGCACAGCCGCGACGATTGCGCAGGCCCGGCACGCGCAAACCCTGTTTATCTATATGAATAACAAAGATTTTTTGGAAACGGAGCCGTTCCTCTCGGAGCACCCCAGGGTGCGCTGCGTCGATCTCCTGCTGCCGGACATGAACGGCATCCTGCGGGGCAAGCGGGTGGAGCTCGATGAACTGCCCTCGGTCTATTCGAGGGGACTCATGCTGCCGGGTTCGATGTTCGCCCTCGACGTGCTCGGCGGCACCGTGCAGGAGACCGGGCTGGGTTTCGACGAGGGCGACGCAGACCGCCCCTGCTTGCCGATTCCCGGTTCGCTGCAGGCCTGCCCGTGGCTGGGTCCGGAGGTGGCGCAGCTGCAGGTCACCATGTTCGAGCACGACCGCCGGCCCTTCTTCGGCGATCCCCGCCATCTGCTCACCTCCATCGTGGAGCGCTTCAAGGCCCGCGGTCTCACGCCCGTGGTGGCGGTGGAACTGGAGTTCTACCTGGTGGATACGGAACGCACCGCGGCAGGCTACGCCCAGCCGCCTGCCTCGCCGCTGACCGGTCGGCGCGAGCACCGCACCCAGATCAACTCCATGATCGACCTCGATTCGGTCTCGGGCCTGCTCCGGGAAATCGTCGACACCTGCCGGGCCCAGGGCGTTCCCGCCGGGACGGCCCTGTCCGAGTACGGTCCCAGCCAGTGGGAGGTCAACCTGCAGCACGTGCCGGATGCCCTGCTGGCCTGCGACCATGCCATCCGCTTCAAGCGCATCGTCAAGGGCGTGGCGCTGCGCCACGGGGTGGAGGCTACGTTCATGGCCAAGCCCTACCGCGACATGGCCGGCAGCGGCACCCACGTGCACGTCAGCCTGCTCGATGAGCAGGGACGCAATGCCTTCGAGTCCGCCGAGGTCACCGGCCATCCGCTGCTGCAGAGCGCCGCCGCCGGGATGCTCGCAACCATGGCCGACACCATGGCGCTCTATGCACCGAACGCAAACTCCTATCGGCGCCTGAGGCCCGAGAGCTACGTGCCGCTGCACCCGACCTGGGGCGGCAACAACCGGGGCGTGGCGGTGCGCGTACCGGTCTCCGGTCCCGAGGACCGCAGGCTGGAGCACCGCGTCGCCGGTGCCGACGCCAATCCCTACCTGCTGGTAGCGGCCGTGCTCGTCGGCATGCTCCACGGCATGGAGCAGTGCCTCGAAGCGCCGCCGCCACTTGACGGCAACGCCTATACGCAGCCGCTCGACGTCGAGCCCCTGCCCAACGACTGGGCGGCCGCCATCCGCCGCCTGCATGAGTCCACGGTCATGCGGGCACAGCTGGGCGATGCGTTCGTCGACCTGTTCACCTGCCTCAAGCGGGGCGAGCTGGAGGACTTCGCCAGCCACATCTCCCCGCTCGAGCACGCCTGGTACCTGGCGCCGTTGTGACGCTCGAGGAGCGCAACCTCACCAATTATTACCAGGCCTCGGCACCCGGCTGGACGCCGCGCCCCGCGCTGGCGGGCGAGCACACCAGTGACGTCACGGTCATCGGCGCCGGTTTGGCAGGCTGCTCCGCCGCGCTGGACCTCGCCCGGCGTGGCTTTTCGGTGACCTTGCTCGAAGCGAGGCAGGTGGGCTTTGGCGCCTCCGGCCGCTCTGGTGCGCAGCTGATCACCGGCTATGCCTGCGGACAGGATCGGATCGAGGCGCTGGTCGGGAGCGAGACGGCGCGAGCACTGTGGGACATCTCCGTCGAAGGACTCGACCTCGTCCGTGATCGCGTGACTGAGCACGCCATCGACTGCGACCTGTCCTGGGGCCACCTGCTGGTGGCACTCAAGGATCGCCAGCGCCGGCAACTCGAGGAGGAGTACCACAAGCTCAGCGTGGACTACGGCTACACCTCGCTGC
>JAUMBX010000149.1:0-1549 GCA_032119515.1 Steroidobacteraceae bacterium
ATCGAGGTCACCAACGCCTACACGGGCAAGATTGATTTTCGCTTCGAGGCGATGCGTGGCGAGGACCTCCTCGCCCGCTGCGCCGCCCTGAGGGCCGCGCAGCCAACCTGGCAGTCAGCCGGCCTGGCTCAGCGCATCGAGGTGCTCAAGGCCTTTGGCACGGCGCTGGAGCGTCACCGTGGTGACATCGTGGACGCCTTGGCTGCCGACACGGGTCGGCGCCTGCTGGCCGAGGGTGAGCTGTCTTCGCTGCTGGGCAGCCTTTCCCGCTGGTGCGTGCAGGCGCCCGGCCTGATGAGCGAGGCGTCCGCCACTTCAGCCGTGCCGGGCCTCAGCTACCGCAACCAGTGGGTGCCTTTCGCTCTGGTCGGCGTGATCAGCCCGTGGAACTTCCCCCTGGTGCTGGCCATGATCGACGCGGTGCCCGCGCTGCTCGCCGGCTGTGCCGTCATCATCAAGCCCAGCGAGGTGACGCCGCGCTTCATCGCTCCGCTGCGCCGAGCCATCGCGGAGGTGGAGGCGCTCGTCCCGGTGCTGGCCCTGGTCGAGGGTGACGGCACCACCGGCCGCGCGTTGATCGATCACGTCGATGCAGTCTGCTTCACGGGCAGTCTGCGGACGGGCCGCCGGGTGGCCGAGGCGGCAGCCCAAGCCTTCATCCCGGCCTTCCTGGAGCTCGGCGGCAAGGATCCCGTCATCGTCACCGCCAGCGCGGATCCGCAGAAGGCAGCTGCCATTGTGCTGCGCGCCTCGGTGCTGGCCACCGGCCAGGCCTGTCAGTCGCTCGAGCGGGTCTACGTCCATCGCTCGCTGCTGCGGCCCTTCGTGGCCGAGCTGGTGCGCCTCAGTGGCGAGGTGCATTTGAACTGGCCGGACCCGGCGCTCGGGCAGCTCGGGCCCTTCATCTGGCCACGCCAGGCGGAGATCGTGCAGGCGCAGCTCGACGAGGCCGTCGCGCAGGGCGCGCGCGTGCTCTGCGGCGGACAGGTGGAGGTGCATGGCGGTCGATGGCTCCGGCCCACGGTGCTGATCGATGTGGATCACCGGATGGCCGTGATGCGCGAGGAGACCTTCGGGCCGGTGATGCCGGTGATGGCCTTCGATACGGAGGACGAGGCCATTGCGCTCGCCAACGACAGCGAGTACGGCCTGTCGGCGGCGGTCATCGCCGGCAGCCTCGCCGAGGCCGAGCGCATCGCCCTGCGCCTCGATGCCGGTGGCATCAGCCTGAACGACGGCTCGCTCACCGCGGTCATGCATGAATGCGAGAAGCACTCCTTCAAGTGCTCGGGCCTCGGTGGGTCGCGCATGGGGCCGGCCGGCTTCACGCGCTTCTTCCGGCGCAAGGCGCTGATCTACCAGTCCGGGGAGCCGCTCGCCATCCAGGCCTTCAGCGAGACCCGTTGACGCCCCTCACGCCTCAGCGCCGCTCGAGCAGCCAGCAGGACTCATGGTAGGCCTTGAGCCCGCGCTCCAGGAAGCGCGGATTGTCGGCCAGCGCATCGACGCGCTCCAGCAGCTCCAGCCGGAAGTGGTCCTCGAGCGCGGA
>JAUMBX010000149.1:1559-4883 GCA_032119515.1 Steroidobacteraceae bacterium
GTGGCCACCAGCAGGCCGCGCGCACCTGAGGGCAGCACGCGCGCGAGCGTGTCCACGTAGCGATCGCGCAATTCCGGGGGCAGGGCCACCAGCGAGCCCCGGTCGTACCAGGCCCCGAGCCCGGGACAGTCCTCTGGCTGCAGCTCGAGCAGGTCGCCCTGCAGGATCTCGATGCCCTGTCCGGCATGGCGGTCGTACCGTCCCCGGTGACTCAGCTCGGCCTCGAGGCCTGCCAGTGCAAAGAAGTCCCGCGCTGCAATCGGGCTCAGCTCGACGCCGAGCACGGGATGTCCGCGACTGGCCAGCCAGGCGAGGTCGAGGCTGCGCCCGCACAGGGGCACCAGGACGCGCAGGGCGGGATCCGGCGCAACGGTGGCCCAGTGGCGCAGCAGGTGGGGATTGGTCTGTGGCAGGTGCCAGCCCAGTTGTCCCTCGCGCCAGCGCGAGAGCCAGAATTCCGCTTCCACGTCAGTGCGCCGGGTCGGGTGTGTCGGATTCTGCGGCCGCCTCGCCCGGAATGGCGCGTCTTTCGGAAATCCACTCACCGAGGTCGATCAGCTTGCAGCGCTCCGAGCAGAAGGGACGCCACCGGTTGGCCGGGTCCCAGGCGTGGGAACGACCGCAGGTCGGGCAGGTGACGGTCGGGGTCTGCATCAGGTGCAGGCGGTGAGCAGGAACTCGACGTCGCCCTCGGGTTGCACGGGGCGCGTATCGAGCCCCGTCCAGCGGAGGAAGCGGATGCTGCAGCGATGGTGGTTGCCGCTGATCTGCGGAAACAGGTCCGAGTCGGCCGGCAGTTGCAGCCGGAGGAGCTGGGCCGGTTGCTCGCGGTCGAAGGTCACCTGGTGCACACCTGTCATGGCCATCAGCCTCTTGGGTCGGGCGTTTTCACGGGTCACCCACAGCAGCTGGCTGATGGCCTCGCACAGCGGCCGGACCCGTCCGACCCATTGGTCGAGCTCTGCATCGAGCGACTCGCGGGGTCGGGCCAGCCAGTGGTGGAAGTCCGGTAAGTCGAAGGCGCAGGTGCCGCCGGGAATGGCGCTGCGGTGGTTGATGCCGGCCAGGAACTCCGAGTGCCTGAGCGGCTGCAGGTAATGCCCGCCGGCCGCGTTGAGCTCCTCGCGGCAGCGCATGAGCCGGGTCAGCACGGTGCGCAGGCGGGCGGGATCCACGCCGGGCTTGTCCTGGTATTCCCGCAGCAGGCCGAGCTGGCGTTCCAGGTCCTTCAGCACGTCGCCGCGGGTGTCGCCGCGGGCGGTCACGGCCAGAATCTCGAGCAGGGCGTCCACGGCCCCGCGCATCCCCCAGGTACCCCCGATGGCGGAGTGCTCGTTGAGCTTCTGCCACAGGAACTCCAGGCGCAGCAATGAGCGCATGCGCTCGCTGAGCGGATGCTCGTAGAGGACGGTGGGCCCGGAGTCCGTCATTGCACTATTCTGAGGCAGGGGTGGAGGAGGGTAAACCTTCCCGTGCCCCGGCCATTGAGAGATAGCGCACATGCAGGGCCTCGACGGCCTCCCGCAAGGCGTCTGGGCTGCCGGTATTGTCGATCAGGTCATCGGCCACGGCGCGGCGCTGCTCGCGGCCGGCCTGGGCCTCCAGCATGGCCCGGGCCGTTGCCGGGTCGCCGCCGTCCCTGGCCAGCAGGCGCTGCAGCTGGGTGTCCGTCGGGCAGTCGACCAGGAGCACCCGGTCGACGCGATCCTGTCCGCCGCCCTCTATCAGCAGCGGGATCACCCACAGCTGATAAGGGCCGCCGGCCGCCACCGAGCGCCGGGCCAGCTCGGCGCGAATCCTGGGATGCAAGATGGCCTCGAGCCGTCGACGGAGGTCAGAGTCAGAGAACACCTGCTGGCGCAGCCAGGCGCGATCCAGACGCCCTGCCGGATCCAGGGCCCGTGGGCCGAAGCAGGTCACCACTTCCTCGAGCGCGGGCTGGCCCGGTTCCACCACATCGCGGGCGATCTGGTCGGTGTCGAGCACGGGGACCCCCCGCTCGCTGAAGAGCGCTGCCACGGTACTCTTGCCGCTGGCCACCCCGCCTGTCAGCCCGACGATGAAAGTCATGCCGGCCTGCTCAACGCAGGCCCGACAGGCCCAGGTAGCCGCCAACCAGGTCCGGACCCCAGAGCATGGCGATCCAGCCCGCGCCGGCCAGGTAGGGGCCGAAGGGAATGGGCACGTCGCGGCCGAGCTTCCTGAAGACCATCAGGCTGATGCCCACCAGCGCGCCGACCAGCGCGGAGAGCATCAGGATCAGCGGCAGCATCTGCCAGCCCAGCCAGGCGCCGAGGGCCGCGAACAGCTTGAAGTCGCCGAAGCCCATGCCCTCCTTGCCGGTGACCAGCTTGAAGCCTTCGAACACCAGCCTGAGGAACAGGTAACCGGCCGCCGCGCCGATCACGGCGTCGCGGGTCGAGACGGGCAGTGGCCAGGGGGAGGCCGGGTCGTGGGCGAGGCTCGCCAGCAGGCCGAGCCACAGGAGTGGCAGGGTGATGGCATCCGGCAGCAGCTGGGTATCCAGGTCGATGCCGGTGAGGGCTACCAGGCACCAGGTGATGATGAGCGCGCAAAAGGCCTCGAAGCCGAAGCCGAAGTGCCAGGCCACGGCGGCGCTCAGTACGCCGGTGGCCAGCTCCACCAGCGGATAACGCGGCGAGATGCCCGCCCGGCAATCCGCGCAGCGACCGCGCAGGATCAGCCAGCCCAGCACCGGCAGGTTGTGCCAGGCGCGGATCGGGTGCTGGCAGTGCGGGCAGCGCGAGGGTGGGGAGCTCAAGGAGAGCCTCTCGCCAGGCTCCAGCTCGCGCCCTTCCAGTTCGGCGCATTGGGCCCGCCACTCCCGTTCCATCATCCGCGGCACGCGCAGGATGACCACGTTCAGGAAGCTGCCGATGGCGAGCCCGAGCAGCCCAGCCACGGCGGCGAAAACCGTCTGGCTTTCCTGCAAGAGGATCAGCAAATCCATGGGAACCTGACCAGGCTGGTCAGATGGCTGCGCCCATCTTGAAGATCGGCAGGTACATGGCGACTACCAGGCCGCCTACCAGCACGCCCAGGATGACCATGATCAGGGGCTCCAGCAGGCTGGACATGCTGTCTACGGCGCTGTCCACTTCCAGTTCATAGAAGTCCGCCACCTTGGATGCCATGGCATCAAGCGAGCCGGCCTCCTCACCCACGGCGATCATCTGAACCACCATGTTGGGAAACAGGCCGGAGTTCTCCATGGCGCGCTGCAAGCGGATACCGGTGGCTACCTCGTCCTTCATCTTGAGGGTCGCTTCCTCGTAGACGATGTTGCCCGTGGCGCCGGCGACC
>JAUMBX010000150.1:0-1118 GCA_032119515.1 Steroidobacteraceae bacterium
CCTGCTGCCGCGCTCACCGCTGGCCGGGCCGTCGCCGGCCATGAAGCGCCTCGCGCAGGCCCTGCTCGCAGTGGGGGAGGTGCGCAGGCTGGAGCGTCGCGAGGTCGAGCAAAGCGATGCCAGCGGGACGGCGTCCGACACCGAACTGCTCAGGCGCAAGGATTTCGAGCAGATGAGCGCTGCCGAACTCGAGGCGGCGAGGGACGTGTTGCGGCAGGCGATGCCAGACGACGCCACGCGCCTGACCCGTCGTTACCGATCCGAGCAGGATGGCCGGCGGCTCGACCTCAGGGCCATGCTGCGCGCCTCACGGGCCGGCCGAGAGTTCATCCCCCAGCATAAGCGGCTGGTTGAAAAACCCCGAGATTGGGTGCTGATCATGGACGTTTCTGGCTCGATGGCCGCCTATTCGAGGATGTTCCTGCACTTTGCCCATGCCTTGCGGCGCCGTTCCAGGGGCCTGGAGGCCTTCACCTTCGCCACCCGCCTGACGCGGATCACTCGGGTGCTGCGCGTGAGTGACCCCGACCTGGCCTTGGCCGGCGTGACGGGCCTGGTCGGCGACTGGGATGGGGGTACGCGCCTGGGGGACTGTCTGGCGGAGTTCAATCGGCAGTGGGCGCGCCGGGTGATGTCCCGGGGCGCCTGGGTCCTGCTCTTGTCCGACGGCCTGGAGCGGGGACCTCCGGAATTGCTGGAATCGGAACTCGCCCGGCTGGGGCGCCTGGCCCACCAGCTGGTCTGGCTGAACCCGCTGCTGCGCAGCGCCTCTTACCAACCCCTGGCTGCGGGCGCAGCCGTGATCGAACGGCACGCCTCCCTGCGTCAGGCCGCGCACAACGTCGATTCGCTGCTGGCGCTGGGGCGCCTGCTCGGCGGACGTCAGAACTCGTAGTCCAGCACCAGGTAGTCGGCATCCGCGCGCAGGCCCGCCGCCACGGCCTGGTGCTCGGGATGCTGCAGGTAGGCCGGCAGGGCTTCCCGGTTGGCCAGCGTGACGGTGACTGCGTGCGTATACCCCGCGGCACGGTCCGTGAAGTTACGCCCCAGCGACAGGTCGAGGATCAGTTCCGGCATTTTTCCGCGCAGGCCCGCCAGTGCCGCCAGGTGCGTGGTGA
>JAUMBX010000150.1:1128-2508 GCA_032119515.1 Steroidobacteraceae bacterium
GCCTCGTCCACGCCGTCGCGGAACTTGATGATGACCAGGTGATTGACTCTCATGGCGGTCCTCCAAAAAAAGAGGCCGCGGGTGGTGCCCGCGGCCCCGTTTGCCAGGCTGGCGCGACTTAGAACTTGAAGTCGACTTCCAGTCCGAAGGTGCGCGGCGGGCTGAGCGTGCCGAAGGTCCACAGGCCGGGGATATAGACCGGCGAGGGGTCCGTGGCCGATGTAGCCGCATAGCTCGCACCCACATCCAAAACGTGCAGCCAGTAGTGCTCATCGGCCAGGTTCTTGCCGTACAGCGACACGCGCCAGTTGTCGGTCTCGTAGGACACGGACGCATCCAGGATGCCGTAGGACGGGTTGAAGCCCGGGTTGCCCGGCTGGGTGTTGGTGGAGTTACCGATCACCCAGTAGTCATCACGCCAGTTGTAGGTGGTGTTGAGGACCAGGTAGCCGCTCCCCAGGGCCATTTCATAGGTAGCCCCGAACTGCATGGTCACTTCTGGCGCACGACGCAGGTCGAGGCTCGATTTGTCGATGGGATTGCCGGCAAGGTCAGGAGTCACCCACCTGTCGTACTTGGCATCCAGCAGGCCCAGCGAGGCGTTCAGCGTCAGGCCGTCTACCGGGATGGCCACCAGTTCGGCCTCGAGGCCCGAGATGGTCGCCGAGGCGGCGTTCTGCACGACGGTCACGGTCACCGCGTTCGGATCGGGGAACACCACGTCTTCCTGCTTGTCGGTGTAGTCGGTGGTGAAGGCCGCCACGTTGAACTGCAGGCGCTGGTCCATCCAGGTGGTCTTGGCGCCCACCTCGATGGTCGTCACCTCTTCCTGGTCATAGGGCCCCAGGGAGTTCGGTGCGGTCGAGCGGCCGTTGTAGCCGCCGGACTTGAAGCCGTCCGAATACGACACGTAGGCGATGCCATTGTCCAGCTTGTAGGTCAGGCTGACCTTCGGGGTGAAGGAACTCCAGTCGTCCTCGCCGTCCTGCTCCACCACTTCGCCAGTGGCTGGATCGACGTAGGTGGCCAGGTAACGCGGATCAGAGGCGTCGCAGTACTTATAGCCGTCCTTGCCGTAGAAGTCGGTGACGACGCCTGCCGCAAAGGTAAAGTCGTACTCATTCTGGCCGCAGGCTTGCTTGTCTTCCTTGGTGGCGCGACCACCGACTGTCAGGGTCCAGCGATCGGCAAAATCCCAGTCGACCTGGGCGAAGGCGGCGGACGTCTCGCTCAGCTGGGCGAAAGAGGGCTTGGCGCGCAGGATGACCGTGCCGCCGAAGAACAGCGGCGAGGTGGTGGTCTGGTTGAGCTCGTACTCGCTCTCCATCCAGTACACGCCAGCCACGGTCCGCAGCGCGCCGCCCATGTACTCGCCCTGCC
>JAUMBX010000151.1:0-3858 GCA_032119515.1 Steroidobacteraceae bacterium
TTTCGGACCTATGGTCCGAAGACTCGGCGCGAATTTCTGCACCTGAAAGGTCTGGCGGGATAAGAGGAGGCGATGATCCTGCTTGACACCACCTGGCACTGGGCTAGGCTTATTAAAACGGCACAGACCGTTGTTTATATCCAATATCAAAGGGGGATGATCATGTCCGCAAAATTAATGGCCGCCCTCATGGCGGTTGCATCACTGACGATGAGTGTCCAGGCCTCAGCCGATATCGACTTGCCCATCACCGAGTCCCTTCCGGTAGTACCGGGCACGGTCGAGACGCGTTCTCAGCCTTTCATTACCTGGTACCTCGATCTCTCGGTCGATGGCTACGTGGAAGATGAATACGCCATCTCCGGCTCCGCCAACCTCTACAGTTACGTCAACGAGGCTTCCGGCAGTCCCGAGGTGAGCATCGACACGCCGGACCAGCCGTACACGACCCGACTCCTCGTTCGTCGCCCCATTGATACGGGTCGTTTCAACGGCACGGTATACGTGGAAGTCTTGAATGCGACTGCGGGTTGGGACGGCGATCCGATCTGGCAGAGCACCAGCGAGTACCTGATTCGCAGCGGTGCAGTGTGGGTTGGCCTGTCCACCAAGCCGAACACGGTGAATTTCCTGCGCGATTCATGGGGCCGAGGCATCTGGCCTGCCCGCAACGCCGAGCGCTACGCCACCCTGTCAATGCCGGCTTTCGGCCAGGTCTGGGACATGCTCACCCAGGTCGGTGCGCTGCTAAAAACCCCTGCCGCGTCGGGAAACCCCCTCGCCGGTTACGATGTGCAGCGGCTGATCATGGTCGGTTATTCGCAGTCCGCCGCCTACCAGGTGACGTACGCGAACTCCTTCCACGAGTCTGCCCGCATGGCTGACGGGCGGCCCGTCTACGATGGTTACTACGTTTCTGCCGGGGGCGCGCGGGCCAAGCATGCGCTCGGACCTCCGGGGGCCGTGGAAAACATCCCCCTCAACGACGCGCGCAACCTGATAGACGTGGCTGCACCGGTGATTCGCTTCCAGACCCAGACCGAGGTGGTGAATTTCCCTTCTTATCCCACCCGACAGGCCGATGCGGACTATCCCTGGCTCAGGACTTACGAGATGGCGGGTGGATCCCATGTCGATTCCCATCTCGCCGTGATTGGTGGCCAGGCTCTGGTGCGCGATCTGGGGTTGCCGCCAAGCTTCTGCCCGAGCCCGGCTATTCCCTTCAACCCTATCCGGATCGGATACGTCCAGTCGGCGTTGATGCAGGCGCTGGATCGCTGGATCCAGACTGGTGCCCCGCCTCCGGCGAGTCGCTTCCTGCAGCTCGATACCTCCGGTGCGAGCCCAGTATTGGCTCGGGATGCAGATGGCAACGCGATCGGTGGCATCCGGCCTCCTGATGTGCGTGTTCCACTTGGAAACTATGTCGAGGCCAATTCCGGTCCGGGCTTTTGTGGGCTTTTCGGGGGCTTCGACTCATTCAACGCTGGCGTCCTGCAAAGTCGCTACCGAAATCACGGTAGCTACGTGAATCAGTATCAGCAGGCCGTGCAGGCGGTGGTTCACGAGGGCTTCCTGCTCAAGGCGGATGCAGATGCCCTGCGGAAGGCCGCTGCGCAGTCAGCCGTCGGCAAATGATCCAACTCCCGGCGCCCGGGCCCGGGCGCCGGGAAGCTCCTCAGAATCGATAGCGAAAGATGACCGACCAGGTGTCGATGTCATTCAGCTCGTAATCGACACCGAGACCCAGTGAGTCGGTGAACTGGTACACCAGCTGCAGGCCACCCCCGAGATCGTTGTCGAAGCGGTTACCGCGTTCGTCTGCCACGACTTCACCGACGGCGGTGTAGCGTGCCCAGGCGGAAAGCGCCCAATCATCCTTGTCCCACCGAACACCTACGGTTGCCCCCAGCCCACTATCGTCGAGGTCGACCGGGGTGACGGGCCCTGACTCTGCCAGCACGACTTGGTCGAAGTCGCCGTATTCCGTGAGATCCCAGGTCAGGCGACCGTACCAGGACCAGTTCTCATTGATCGGCTGCTGGTAACCCAGGCCGATGGCGATGCGGTCGAGATCGAAGTCCGAGTCCACACCGGTCGAGGTGTTGCCAGGAGACTCGGTGGGGGTGACTCTCAGGCTGGTGTTGGAGGTGCTCCATTCGCCATACAGATGCCAGTGCTCGGCGAATACCAGTCTGCCGCGCACGCCCCAGCCCAGCCCATCTTCCACTTCTCCCTTGAGCAGACCTGGCGCCCCATCGAGCGAGGCGAGGGTTCCACCCCCGGAGGTGCCGGCCAGGCGGAGGTCGAGGTCACTACGGGAGCTGTCTGCCCGCGCGGCAGGCAGGGCCGAGATCAATACCAGCAGCGCCGTGGCGGTGGCTCTTGTGTAGGCAGTCATGACAGATGTGTCTCCAGGATGTTTAAGGGATGCCGTTCCCCCTCGCGGGCTGACCGGCTCGGTGTGAGTAGGGCAAAATAGGGGGAGAGTTCAGCGGTAGCCGTGATGAAGACACCAGCGGTCGAGTTTTTTCACGAGCGGTATGCCGCGCACATCGTGTTGATTTCATGACAATTCCCATCCCTGCCGCCGACCCTGCCGTGCGCCTGCTGGATCAGGGCTTCCTGAGGCTGACCAGCGTCGCCTTCATCCTGCTTGGGGCCATCTTCGGACTGATGCAGCCTGCAGGGTCGATCGCCCTCGGTCGGGTGGGTGCCCTGATTTTCTGGATGCTCCATGGCATTGCCGCCATCCCCTGCATCCTGGCGAGCGTGTGGCTGCTTGCCCGGTTGCCGATGCGGCTGTCGATCTGGTGGTTCGTCCTGGGGTCGGGCCTGTTGGCAGCCCTCCTGCTTTCCTGTTTTGCGCTGGGACTGGAATTCCTGTTCGGTGTCGAGGAGCATCCCTCCATCAAGGCCGCTCTACAGTCTCCGTCTGTCTTGTCGGTTCTATGGCTGGATGAGCTGGGCGGACTGACTCCGCCCTTCGTCCTGGCCTGGTTGCTCATCAATCTGCCGCAGGTCATGCGGCTGGGGGTCAGTCCCCCAACCGATCTGGCACCGACGTCACCCGCGTCCCCCGATGCAAGCGTCGAGCCGGTCCCGGCCGTCGGCCTGTTCAACTTGCTCCCCGCTGCCCTTGGCACCGACGTGGTCCTGCTGACAGCGGACCTGCATTACCTGAAGGTCCACACTCCGCACGGTCGGACCATGCTTCTCTACAACCTGTCCGAGGCAGAATCGGAGCTGCGCGGGCAGGGCATTCGCGTCCATCGTTCGCACTGGGTGGCAGACCGCCATGTGCTGGGCCTGCGGCGCAAGGGGAGCAGCCTGATCTGTCAGCTCAGTGGCGGTCTGGAAGCTCCGGTCAGCCGTAGACGTCAGGCCGAAGTCCTGGCGCGCTATGGCCGGGACACCCGTTATCACCCACCAGGCGATTGAGCGTGGCTGACCGCTGGCGTCATGCGAAGGCGATATACACCCGCTTGTTGTGCTTGCCCTTGTTCTCGACCTTGGTGACCTGAAGGTGACCGATTTCGCCGAGTGAGCGGACGTGCGTGCCCCCACAGGGCTGCAGGTCAATGCCCGAGATTTCCAGCAGGCGGATCCGACCTGCGCCGCGTGGCGGCTGCACGGACAGCGTGCGCACCAGCTCCGGCTGGGCAGCGAGGTCGGCATCAGTGATCCAGCGGGAGGAGGTGGCCACGCCGCGGGCCACCAGGGCATTGACGGCATCCGTTACCTGAACCGGGTCAATCTCTGCCTGGGTGTCGAAATCGAGTCGGCTTTTCTCCGCGCCGACCTGGCCACCGGTGACACCGTAACGCAAGACCGAGCCCAGCAGATGGAGTGCGGTGT
>JAUMBX010000152.1:0-2180 GCA_032119515.1 Steroidobacteraceae bacterium
GGTGCGGGTGGCCACCTGGGTGACCGACTCATCGATGGGCTGCATGATGCGCGCCTTCTCGGCGTGATAGGTGGCATCGTGCATGATGCGAATGGCCAGGGCCTGATCTGCGGCGCGGCCTGGCAAGTAGTCCGCCGCCTCGCGACTGAAGGGCTGCCCTTCGGGCATGAAACGGCCCCGCATGGCCTGGAAGGCGGCCACTTCGATGGCCACCAGCTGGTTGGAATTGTCCTCGGCCCGTTGCAGCAGGGCGAGCTCGGCCTCGCTGAAGCCCACCTCCTCCATCAACTGCCTGAGCGGCGCGCGGCGCCCATCCGGGCGCTCGGCACGGCCATCCCGCACCTCCAGCACCCGCCAGTAGGCGGCCTCATACCCGGGGTCAGCAGTGACGACATAGGTCCGGGCGAGGCGAGTCAGCTCGTCGGAGCTCTGGCGCAACTCCTGCGATAACCTGAAGGACTCCAGCTGACGGGCATCGGCCTCGGACTGGGCGCGCTGGCCCGACCAGAGGGCGGCGATCAATCCCAGCTGCAGCAGCGCCAGCAGGCTGACCAGGAGCGCAGAGACGCTAAAGCGGGTGGCAAGCCTCATGGGTGTGCAGAGTAGGCTGCAAACACCGGCAAGGCAATTGGCACGGTATCCTTGGCACACTCACCTGACCGGACCACCCCCGATGACCGATCCGACGATCACCCTGGAATGGATACAGCGCCTGCCCAAGGCGGAACTGCACGTACACCTGGATGGGTCACTGCGAATCCCCACGCTGCTGGACCTGGCGCGAGAACACGGTATCAGCCTTCCCAGCCACACCGAGGGCGGCCTGCTGGAGACGGTCTTCAAGCAGCGCTACGAGGGCCTGGCCGAATATCTGCACGGTTTCCAGTACACGGTCGCCGCCCTGCAGACTGTGGAGGCGCTGCAGCAGGTGGCCAGAGAGCTCGCCGAGGACAACCAGCAGGAGGGGGTGCTCTACCTCGAGGTCCGTTTTGCGCCGCAGCTGCACGCCCACTCCGGGCTGGATCCGGTGGCCGCCATCGAAGCCGTGGACCGCGGCCTCAGGGAGGCCCGGGACAGCTTCAACGCCCGCAGCGAGGTCCGTGAGGGCCGCCTGCCCCCCTTCGAGTACGGCATCATCTGCTGCGCCATGCGGCGCTTTTCGCCGGCCTTCAGCCGCTACTACGCCACCTTGTTCGCCGCGCATCCCTACGCGAGGCCAAAGGAGCTCTTTGCCATGGCTTCGATGGAGCTGGCCCGGGCGGCCATCATCGCCCGCGACGAGCGGGGCCTGCAGGTGGTGGGCTTCGACCTGGCCGGCGAGGAGGCGGGCTATCCCGCGGGCGACCATCGCGAGGCCTATGACTATGCCCACCGTCACTTCCTCAACAAGACGGTGCACGCCGGAGAAGCCTACGGGCCGGAATCCATCTTCCAGGCGGTCACGGACCTGCATGCCGAACGCATCGGCCATGGCACCTACCTGCTCGAGGCCGACGCCATCCGTGACCCGGCCATCGAGGATCCGGAAGACTACGTGCGGCGCCTCGGGACCTACATAGCCGACCAGCGCATCACCCTGGAGGTCTGCCTGACCAGCAACCTGCAGACCAACCCACAGCTGCAACGGCTCGAGGAACACAGCTTCCGCAAGCTGCGCGCCCATCGCCTGTCGACGGCGATCTGCACCGACAACCGGCTGGTCAGCAATACCACCCTGAGCCGGGAACTGCTGCTGGCTTGCCAGCACCTTGGCCTCGACCACCACGACCTGAAGTCGGTGGTCATCTATGGCTTCAAGCGCAGCTTCTTTCCGGGCACCTACCTGCGCAAGCGGCACTACGTGCGCCAGGTGATCGACTGCTACGAGCGCCTCGAGGGGGAGGCGGGCCTCAGGCCGCCGGCCTGAGCGGCTGCGGCCTCGCGATCGCGTAACCCTGGGCAAACTCCACGCCCATGCCCCTCACCGCATCCAGCGCGGCCTGGTCCTCCACCTGCTCGGCTACCAGCCGGAAACGCAGCGTGCGGGCCAGCCCGATCACCGCCGACACCATGGCCCGGCTGACGGCGTCGCGCGCGAGGTTGCGGGTAAAGGTCCCGTCGATCTTGATGTAGTCGGGCGCAAGGCTGCGCAGGTAGGCCAGGCTGCCCACGTCGTTACCGAAATCATCCAGAGCGAACTG
>JAUMBX010000153.1:0-2802 GCA_032119515.1 Steroidobacteraceae bacterium
CGCGCCGCGGCTGCCGGGTTACGCCGCCCCGCAGCTTCTCAAACTGCTGCTGCCGGGCGGGAAACCACCGGCACCGGGCCACCTTGTCCGGTTCCCGCAGTTGGCCGGCACGCTTGAGCGGGTGGGTAAGGGTGGCCGCGAGGCGTTTTATTCCGGGTCGGTGGCGAGGGCGGTGGCCGACACGGTGACGGGGGGTGGCACGGCCATGACCGTCGAGGATATTGCCGGGCAGAAGGCGAAGTGGGTGGAGCCGCTCTCGGTGGGTTACCGCGGCCGCGAGGTGCTGGGCCTGCCCCCAAACTCCCAAAGCATGGTGGCCCTGGTCGCCCTGGGAATCCTCGAGGGGTATGACCTCGCCGGCATGGGCGCCTCCGAGCGGCTGCACCATGAGATCGAGGCGCTGCGGCTGGGATTCGAGTTCGCCATCAACGAGCTGGGGGAGCCCAGCGGCCCGATGATGGAGCGAGTCAGGGCCGCCCTGTCCAAGGAGGGGCTTGCCGGACTGCGAGGCCGGATCACCGGCCGGGCGACCGCGCCGGTGCATCCCCAGGGAGGCAACACCTCGGACACGACCTACATCTGCGCGATCGATCCGGAAGGCAATGCCGTGTCGCTGATGTCGAGCATCTGCGGGGCGTTCGGTTCCGGCCTGCTGGCGGGTGATACCGGCGTGATCCTCAACAACCGCGCCAGCCAGTTTTCCACGCGGCGGGGCCATCCCAACGCGTTGGCGCCCGGGCGCCGGCCGAGGCACACCATCCTGCCCGGGATGGTGCTGCGGGGCGGGGCGCCGGAGTTCCTGCTCGGCTGCATCGGGCTCAACAATCATCCCCAGGGCCAGGTGCAATTGCTGGTCAACGCGCTCGACCTGGGCATGAATCCCCAGCAGGCCTGCGATGCGGCGCGTTTTCGGGTGGTGATGACGACGGACAAGGTCGAACTCGATCCGGGAATTCCGGAGCAGGTCGGTGCGGAACTCGTCGGGCGTGGCCACCGCATCGGGGACCCTTACGCCTTCAAGGGCGGAGCCCAGATGCTGCGGATCCACCGGGGCGAGGCGGGCATCGGTCCGTGCCTCGAGTCTGGCGTGGACCACCGGCTGGATGGAGTGGCCCTCGGTTGGTGAGCCCGGAAGGCCGGACCATCGCGGGTTCAACAGGTTGCGGTATTCATGAGGCCGGGGGTATCATCAGACCATGGACGAAACAGCAAGACGCCTGCAGCCAGTGGATTCCCTGACCATCGATGTGCTCACCGATGATGTCAGCGACGCCTATGTGACCAAGACGATTTTCGCCGTCTCGGAATTCGCCAATGTGGTGAAGGGCGGGGCGAAGGTGATCTCCGGACAGACGCTGCTGCTGGGGAACCTGGGCCTGGGGCTGCGGCTCACGGTGACCTACGGGGACAAGACCCGTCGCTTCCTTTTCGACACCGGCCCGGAGGGGCCGGTGTTCCTGAGGACCTGCCGGAACCTCGACATCTGCCTGGGGGACATCGAATACATCACCGTCACCCACGGCCACTGGGACCACATGGGCGCCCTGCTCGACACGATCAGCTCGATCAAGGCCGCCAGCGGCGATGTGACGGTGCTGGTCAATCCGGACATGTTCAACCCCAGGGCGGTGCGGATGCCGGACGGGAAGATCGTGCCCGTGGCGATCGTGCCCGGGGTCCGGGAAATCGAGGCTGCCGGGGCCCGGGTCATCAATGATCCTGGCCCGAGCCTGCTGTTCGACGACCATGTCTACTACAGCGGGGAGATCCCCCGGGTGACGCCCTTCGAGAAGGGACGGATGGACCACCTGTGCCGGAAGACGCCGGACGGCCCCTGGGAACCCGACCCGCTGCTCATGGATGAGCGGATGCTGGCAATCAACGTGCGGGGCCTGGGGATGGTGGTCTTCAGCGCCTGCTCGCACGCGGGCATCGTCAATGTCTGCCTCGAGACGAGGCGGCTCTTTCCCGCCACGCCGATCTATTGCGCGATGGGCGGGCTGCACCTGGGCGGCGTGATGGAAAAGATCATCCCGCAGACGGTCGAGGGGTTGAGGCCCTTCGGCATCAAGCAACTGATCGTCGGCCACTGCACCGGTTGGCGGGCGCTGCACGCCCTCGCCAACGCCTACGGCGACACGGTCAGCCAGTCGGCCGTGGGCACGACCTACACCCTGAAGGCGGGCCAGTGACCCGGATGGCCGCGCCCGTCCCACCGAGCACCAGCAAGGGTCGCCTGCCGTGAGCGCCTCAAGAATCCCGGCGACGATCATCACCGGGTTCCTCGGCAGCGGCAAGACGACGCTGCTGAACCATATCCTGGGCGAGCCGCACGGCCTGCGGGTGGCGGTGCTTATCAACGAGTTTGGCGATGTCGACATCGACAGTAGCCTTGTGGTTTCGGCCGATCGCGACATGGTGGAGCTGAACAACGGCTGCATCTGCTGCTCGATGAACGATGGGCTGGTCGCCGCGCTCGCGCGCCTGCTCGCGCGGGAGGCGCCATTCGATCATGTGGTGATCGAGACCACCGGGATCGCCGATCCGGTGCCGGTGGCGGGGACTTTCGTGCGTCCGGAGTTCTCTGGCCGGATGCGGGTCGACTCGATCCTTGGCGTCGCCGACGCCGAGCACTTCGCCTTGGAGCGGTTTGATGACCCCGCCGCCCGGAACCAGCTCCGGTATGCCGATGTCGTGCTGCTGAACAAGGTGGACCTGGTCGATACCCGGCGGGTGGAGGCAGTGGAGGCGATGATCCGGGGGTTGAACCCAGGCGCCCGGATCCTGCGAACCGAGCGGTCG
>JAUMBX010000154.1:0-3722 GCA_032119515.1 Steroidobacteraceae bacterium
GGCGAGACCTGCCCCAGTCTCCGCGCCAGGTAGCCGTCAAAGGAATCGGTGATGCCCGCCAGGGCGAACATCAGGCCACAGGCCATGTCCGACCACCCGTAGGGCAGGTAGAAGAGCACCACCACGATGGGGATCAGCAGGATCCTGAGCCCGGTCAGAAGGTTCGGCAGCGTGTAGGGATGGGTCAACGCGCCCCCGGATGCAGGTGATCGTAAATAGACTCCGCCAGCCCTGTGCTGACCCCTTTCACCATCGCAAGGTCCTCCACGCCAGCCTTCACCACGCCCTGCAAGCCGCCGAAATGCTGCAACAGGTTGCGCCGCCTGGAGGGCCCGAGGCCGGGGATGGTCTCGAGCAGGGAAGCCTGGCGTGACTTGGCCCGGCTGCGGCGATGGCCGGTGATGGCAAAACGGTGTGCTTCATCGCGGATGCGCTGGACGAGGTGGAGTGCCTTCGAATCGGCTGGAAGTATAGACGGAGCAGGCTGACCGGCCAAGAACAGCCGTTCCTGCCCTGCCCGACGGTCCGCGCCCTTCGCCACCCCGACCGTCAGGCCCGGTGCGCATCCGGCGAGAGACAATCCCTCCAGCGCGGCCGCCAGCTGGCCCGCCCCGCCATCGATCAACAACAGGTCGGGCATGGGTGACTCACCGGCCGCGATGCGTCGGAAACGCCTCTCCACCGCCTGGCGCATGGCGCCGTAGTCGTCACCTGGGCTGAGTCCCGTGATGTTGAACCGGCGGTAGTCCTGCTTCATGGGCCCCTGCGTGCCGAACACGACGCAGGACGCCACGGTCGCCTCGCCCTGCGTATGGCTGACGTCAAAGCACTCGATCCGGGCCGGCACGGTGACCATGCCCAGCGCCTCGGCCAACGCCTGCCTCTGCTCTTCCACGCCCGCATGGCTGGCGAGGCGCATACGCAGGGCGTTGTCTGCGTTCTCCTGGGCCATGTCCGCCCAGCGCACCTTCAGACCGCGCTGGGGGCGTTTCACCTCGACGGCCTGACGGTCGCGGGTCAGGGCCTGGGTCAAGGCCTCGGCATCGGCCAGCTCCAGGCTGGTCAGGATCTGCCGCGGCGGGTCCTGCTCCAGGTAGTGCTGGGCCACGAAGGCAGACAGGACGGCCTCGGGCTCGTCGATGGGTACACGTGGGAAATAGTGGCGGGTCCCCAGGATGCGCCCTCCCCTGACGATCAAGAGCGCCACGCAGGCCTCTTGTCCCTCCATGGCGAGCGCCAGGACATCCGCCTCGGCATCGGGAGCCTCCGCAGCGCTGATCACCTGTTGCGCCTGCAGGCTGGCGAGCGCACCCAGCTGGTCACGCAGCGCGGCGGCCCGTTCGAATTCCAGCCGTCCTGCGGCCTCCTCCATGTGTGCCCTCAACTGGCCGGCCAGTTCCTCGTTGCGACCCTCGAGCACCATGACCGCGGCGGCAATATCGGCCGCGTAGGCCTCGTCGCTGATAAGGCCCACGCACGGTGCCGAGCAACGACCGATCTGGTGCTCGAGACAGGGGCGACTCCTGTTCTCGAAGTAGCTGTCCTTGCAACCGCGCAGGCGGAACAACTTCTGCAGGCGATGCAGCGTTCCGCGCGCCGCCCGGGAATCGGGGTAGGGGCCGAACAGACGCCCGGGAACCTTGCGACTGCCGCGGTAGAACGTCAGGCGGGGAAAAGCATGAGCACTGATGTGAAGATAAGGAAAGCTCTTGTCGTCGCGCAGGATGACGTTGTAACGCGGCCGATGTTCCTTGATCAGGTTGTATTCAAGGAGCAAGGCCTCGGTGTCCGAATTGGTGACCGTGACCTCCATGCGCTGGATCGAGCGCACCAGCACCATGACCTTGGAACTGACCTGGTCGGGCCGGAAGTAGCTGGCCACCCGGCTTTTGAGATTACGGGCCTTGCCGACGTAGATCACCTCCTCCGCCACGCCGTACATCCGGTACACGCCCGGACGGGTCGGCAGGTTGGCCACGAACTCGGCGCTGTCGAAACTGCTCACGTTGCCGCCCGGTCACTGGTAGCGAGGCTGGCGCGTGCCTCGGCGAATACGGCCCGGAACATCTCGCTGGTCAGCCTGCGGGTCTGGGTGTTGTAGCGACTGCAGTGAAAGGAATCCAGCAAAAGACGCTCACCCGGCAGGGCATGGCGGCGCGCGTGCCCGAATCGATGAGCAGACTGCTTCAGGCCCAAAGCCGACAGCACTGCCGAATGGGCGACCGCGCCAAGCGCCAGGACCACCCCGCCACGGGGCACCCGTGCCAGCTCCCCGACCAGGTAGGCGTTGCACTCCCGGACTTCGGCTGGCATGGGTTTGTTGGCCGGGGGCAGGCAGCGCACGGCATTGGTGATGCGGCAGTCGAGGAGGCGCAGGGGGTCATCAGCTGACACCGACTCTGGCCCGGTGGCGAAGCCGAACTCGTGCAGGGTCCGGTACAGCAACAGCCCGGCATGATCCCCGGTAAAGGGTCGGCCGGTCCGGTTGGCCCCGTGCATGCCGGGGGCAAGCCCAACCACCAGCAGCCTGGCCGCGGGTTCGCCGAAGGACGGCACGGGGGCCGCGTGATAATGCGGGTGCCTCGCCGACACCTCCCCAAGGAAGGCGGCCAGCCGATGGCAGCGACGGCAGCCCGGGTCGAAGTCCCGGGCGCCCCCTATTGCTTCAGCCCCCTTAATGGTGGCCGTCGTCGAACTGCTCTTCCTCGGTGGAGCCATGCATTGCGGTGACCGACGACTGCCCGCCCTGGATCACGGTAGTGACGTCGTCGAAATATCCCGTTCCCACTTCCTGCTGGTGTGAGACGAAAGTGTAACCCCGGTCGCGGGCGGCGAACTCGGGTTCCTGCACCTTTTCCACGTAGGCCGTCATGCCCCGCGCGGCATAGTCCTGGGCCAGGTCGAACATGTTGAACCACATGGAATGGATACCAGCCAGCGTGATGAACTGGTACTTGTAGCCCATCGCACCCAGTTCACGCTGGAACTTCGCGATGGTGGCGTCATCGAGGTTCTTCTTCCAATTGAAGGACGGCGAGCAGTTGTAGGCCAGCAGCTTGCCGGGGTGCTTGGCGCGGATCGCTTCCGCAAACCGCCTGGCAAACTCGAGATCCGGGGTACCCGTCTCGCACCAGACCATGTCGGCATACGGCGCATAGGCCAGGCCGCGGGAGATGGCCTGCTCGACACCCTTGCGGGTCTTGTAGAAGCCCTCCGGCGTGCGCTCACCGGTGAGAAACGGCTTGTCGTTTTCATCCACGTCGCTGGTCAGGAGATCGGCCGCCTCCGCATCGGTACGGGCCAGGATGACCGTCGGTACGCCCATGACGTCGGCCGCCAGCCGAGCCGCGACCAGTTTCTGGATGGCCTCCTGCGTGGGCACCAGCACCTTGCCGCCCATGTGGCCGCACTTCTTCACGGAGGCCAGCTGGTCCTCGAAGTGCACACCTGCCGCGCCGGCCCGGATCATGGCCTTCATCAATTCGAACGCATTCAGGACGCCACCGAAGCCGGCCTCCGCGTCCGCCACGATGGGGGCGAAGAAGTCGACGTAGCCCGCCTTGCCCGGCGCCAGGCCACGGGCGCACTGGATCTCGTCCGCCCGCTTGAAGGCGTTGTTGATGCGCTCGACCACGGCGGGCACCGAGTTGACCGGGTAGAGCGACTGGTCGTGGTACATGCTGAGATAGCTGTTGTTGTCGGCAGCCACCTGCCAGCCCGAC
>JAUMBX010000155.1:0-380 GCA_032119515.1 Steroidobacteraceae bacterium
GCAGATGTTCCACGGTGGCCAGGCGACGCCCGCCCAGGTTGAGAGCCGTGCAGAGGGTGGTCTCGCAGACCTGGCCCGGCTCCAGGCGCTGCAGCGGCGCATCGGCAGCATCGAGCCACCCGACCCAGAACCCCGGTCGGGAGGCCGGTGCCAGACGTACCCGGGACACGGCTCCGCTGTGCAGCCCGACTCCCTCAATCTCCGCACGTCCGGCCAAAGTCCAGCAGGAGCTGTAGTCGGCAGGCCAGTCGACCACTAGAACTTCCAGCCCACACCGAGGTTGAAGCGCCACTCGGAGGTGAAGTCCTCCGTTGCCACCTCCAGGCGCAACGGCCCCACCGGCGTGGTGACAATCAGGCCAATGCCGGGCGAGAAACCCT
>JAUMBX010000155.1:390-2234 GCA_032119515.1 Steroidobacteraceae bacterium
TCTTGCCGAGCAGGCCACCGGGATTACCAGGAATTCCAGATTGGCTACCGAAGGTTGTACCCATATCAAAGAAGATCTCACCGCTGATGATGCTGAAGATCGGGAACCGATACTCAATCGTAAATTCACCAAAACTCTTACCCACGCCAAGATCGCAGTTGGCATAACCGCGTACCGAGTTTCCTCCACCCAGACAGAAGGCCTCATAAGGGGGGATTTCATCGCCCAGCATGGTGCCGGCGGACACCTGAAAGGCCAGTGCCTGCTTGCAATCCCTGGCCTCACCAGGGCCCGGTCGGCAGCCCTTGTACACCTTCAACCAGTTCACGGGGATGAAGTGGGTGTAGCTGGCCCGTACCCGGTTGAAGGTGGGCGAGTCATTGCCAACGGAGAAGAACTGCTCGGTACCGACGCTCAGGAAATTGCCGCTGGTGGGATTGCGCGGATCATCCAGGGTGCTGTAGGTGGCGCCAAGGCGGGCACTCAATAGCTGGTTTTCAGTGGCGCAGTTGTAAGCCAGGCAGATCACCTGGCGGCTAGGGACCACATCCGGTGATTTATTGGCGCCAACTACGGCCTTGGAATATTTGCTGCCCGAGAAGTTCATCGGGGTCACTTCCTGACCACCGAAGGCCAGGATCATTCGCCAGGGGGTCTTACGGAAGGGATCACCGCCATTGAGGGGGCGCACGAACTGGACGTTGGCACCCAGGCGCTGAATCGCAACCGTGTCGAAATTGGTACGCACCAACAGATCGTCGCCACCGACGTTGCGGGGCTTGTTGGTGACCAGATCGAAATCAGCACCGTTGAAGCTCTGCAGATTGGTTTCGAAGGTGGTGTTCTCGCTCTGGAAGATCTGCGGCACCTCCCGGCTGAAGAACATCCGGGCCCGGAACGAGGTGCGGTAGCGATCGCCCTTGATCCACGGGTCGGTGAAGGTGATATCACCGAGGCCGCCGAACTGGCCGTAGGAGAAGTTGGTGCCGAGGTCCCATGCCCTGCCCAGCAAATTGCTGTCCTGGAGCTGGATCTGGCCGAAAACGCCCTGGGCCTGGCTGTAGCCCACACCGCCGGAGATCGAGCCACTCGATTGCTCGACAATTCCCAGCACCACCACCACTTCGCCGGGCTGGGCCGGCACGGGCCTGAGGGTGACCTTGACGTCGCTGAACAGGCCGGTGCCGTAGATGCGCTTGATGTCCTCCTCCAGCTGGCGGCGGTTGAACACATCGCCCGGCTTGAGGGACACCTCCCGGGTGATCACCCAGGGCTTGGTCTTGCCGCGGATGGTCTCGCCCTTGTCATTGGTGGTCTCCCCATCCCGATCGATGAACTGCACCTCCACGTCCTTGACGGTGCCCTCCCGCACCAGCAGGTCCACCACCCCTTCCGGGCTGACGCGGCTGGGCCCGCTTACCCTGGCCAGCGAATATCCCTCTTCGGCGTACCACTTCTGCAGCTCCTGCATGCGGGTCTGCAGGGTGTTCAGGTTGAGGGTCTTGCCGTAGTCGGTAGCGAAGGTCTCGCTCACCACCTGCTCAGGCAGTTTCAACTCGCCCTCGGGCTGCAATCGCACGCTTTGGAGAACCGGGTTCGGTGCCACGGTCACGATCAGGCGCACCCCTAGGGGACCATCAACCGGCTGGATGCGCACATCGGAAAACCAACCAGTGGCATAGATGGCAGCCAGATTGGTCTCCAGCTCGCCGCGGGTCACGCGAGTGCCAGGGGTCACCGTCATGGCGCCATAGGCGGCCAGCTCGAGGCGCTCTCGATCAGGATGGCCATCCAACCCATCGATCACGACTTCGGCGATCTGCACCCTGGGTTCGGCCGCAGCG
>JAUMBX010000156.1:0-13189 GCA_032119515.1 Steroidobacteraceae bacterium
GAGGGCGTTGAGCAGGCCGCCCAGCGAAAAGACGACTGAGGTCAGGATGACGGACACCACGATCACGCCCGGGTGGCGTATGGGCAGGTCGGTGAACAGCAGGGCGACCACCGTGACCAGCAGGCCGACCAGCAAGCCCCTCATCAGGCCGCCCGCCACGTAGCCGAGCACGATCAACCAGTTCGGCAGCGGCGAGACCAGCAACTCCTCGAGGTGCTTGCCAAACTTTGCGCCGAAGAAACTGGAGACCACGTTGCCGAACGAGTTGGTGATGACGGCCATCATGATCAGGCCAGGCGCAATGAACTGCAGGTAACTGACCCCATCCATTTCCCCGACCCTGCGACCGATCAGGCTGCCGAAGATCACGAAATACAGGGTTGCCGTGATGGCCGGGGGCACGATGGTCTGACCCCAGATGCGGACGATGCGACCGAACTCCCGCCGGACGATGGTCCGGAAACCGATCCAGCGGACCCGCGCGCCCGCGCCCGGGTGAATGAACTCACTCACCGTGCTGCCTCCTCGCGACCGCCGGCCTCGACCAGCCGAATGAACAGTTCCTCGAGGCGGTTGACCTTGTTGCGCATGCTCGCCACCTCGATCCCCGCCGAGGAGAGGACAGCGAAGATGCTGTTCAGGCTCTGATCCTTGGAGACCTCCACCTCCGCGGTATGCGGATCGACGAGTCGCGCCACGATCCCCGGCAGGTCCGGCAGGGCCTGCACTTCATCCCGGAAATTGAGGACGAAGGTTTCCTGGTTGAGGCGGCGGATGATGCGACTGACGCGATCGTGCTCGATGATGCGCCCGCGGTCGATGATGGCCACGTTGCGGCACAGGTTTTCCACCTCCTCCAGGTAGTGGGAGGTAAGGATGATGGTGGTGCCACGCTGGTTGATCTCGCGCAGAAACTCCCACATCGAGCGGCGGATCTCGATGTCCACACCGGCAGTGGGCTCGTCGAGGATCAGCAGGCGCGGCTCGTGAACCAGCGCACGGGCGATCATCAGCCTGCGCTTCATGCCCCCGGAGAGCGAGCGGGCGATGGCATCGCGCTTGTCCCAGAGCTGCAGCTGCCTGAGGTAACGCTCCGCCTGTGCCTTCGCCGTAGGGAGCGGCAGCCCGTAAAAACCAGCCTGGTTCACCACGATGGTGAACACCTTCTCGAACATGTTGAAGTTGATTTCCTGGGGAACCAGCCCGATGCACGACTTGGCGAGCTCGAGCTCGCGATCGAGGTCATGGCCAAAGATCTCGACCCGACCCGTGCTTTTGGTGACCAGCGAGGAGAGGATACCGATGGTGGTCGTCTTCCCGGCGCCATTCGGCCCCAGCATGGCGAAGAAATCACCTTCTTCGACGTCAAGGTCGATGCCGCGCAGGGCCTGCACGCCGTTACGGTAGGTCTTGGTCAGACCCTGGATGGACAAGGCTTTCATCGGGATAACCGGAAGGTTGCACCTGGCGGACTGGCGTCAGCCACCCGGAAAGGGTAACCGTCGGCGCTGCGCGTAGCAAATCGCCTGGCCGGGTTACTAGTTCGTCGGCGGCCTTGCGGTCAGTAGCCTGGCTGCCTCTGCGCCCTGTAACTGCATCGCGGAAATGCACAGCCGCTCCTGGTGGCCGCCATTTTTCAAGGCGAGGCAAAGCAGATGCCAGAAAGCTTCGCGACGGGCGAACCTGGCGCGCACGCTCGGTGCGACCCGGCAGGCCAGGCCATCAAGCGCACCCACCGGGAGGTCGCGGATGACTTGCAGGCTGCCCCCCTCCAGTCCCAGGGCGAGGCGCGCCACTGCCGGATGGCACTGGGCGAGGTGCCACGCCAGCACCACCGCCGACCGGGTGAAGCGCAGGCACGCCAGGTCGGCACCCGCCGCTTCGCCGTAATCGTGGACCGAGACGCTGGCCTGGGCCTGGGTGCGCCAGTACTGGTGGTCGCGGAACCTGATATCGAACAGGGCCACCGGTACGCGTAATGGACCGTTCACGACCGGCCTGGGCGGGAGCGCCGCGAGGACCCTGGGTGGCAGGCCATAGCCATCGTCCGCCAGCAAGGCCGCGCGGCGAGCGGCGAGCAGGACCAGAAACTCCCCATTGACCTCCGTGACCGCGGCCAACGCCCTTGGCTGCAGGATGTCCGCCTTGGACCAGCCCTGTGGCTCCTCCGGCATGGCCAGCGCCAGATGCTGTTGCAACGCCATATATTTCTCTCCCCTGATTGTCGGCCAGCCCACAGTTGCGCTGGTCGATCGTTGTTGGTAAATTTTTACCATCTTCCAGGGTGGGAGTCAACAAGGAGGGGAGAAGATGCGAATTTCCGACGATCGATACACGAAGGACCGCCTGCGGTATGACCTGGCCATGCGTCTGATCCTGCATGAAGCCAGAACCAGCACCATCCGGGCCTGGACCGGCCTCAGCGACGACCGGATCAGGAAGCTCTATCGCAGCTATGCGGCGAGCGAGCCTGGCCATAGCGTAAAACGGCATCGCGGCAAGGCGCCGCGGCAAGCCGCCTACTTCCTCAGTAACCCGGAGTTGCGACTGCAGTCCTCCAACCTGGCGGCGATCCTCTGCCAACTCGGCCTGCTGGAGAGCCCCAAGGGCGACGACACCCTGGCAGCAGCCGGTCGCTTCTGCGAAGCTTACGAGGCGTTCAGGCGCCATCACGCCGAACCGCGAATCGGGTTCGAGCACGCCTGGTTCCTGTGCCATGCCCTGAGGCGGCGTCGTGAACTCGGCCTCGGTGAGTGTCCCGGCTGCGGTGGGCTGGTGGTCATGCCCTCCTTCGCCCTGCATCCACAGAGCTGCTCACTCTGCACCCACGGTATCCGTGAGCCCGAGGCAGCGCTGATGGCATAGAATCGGCGCGGCCAAGGCATGCATACCTCCACAAATATCAACCTGTTCGCAGGGGCCTACGTGGATCGTCTCGCGATCGACCGACGGGATGCGAGCGCACTCGCTGCGGCGCTGGGAGAACCGGATGCGCGGGTCGTGCCGGTATGGGGGTCGGAGACCCTGGTCCAGCCGGGTGAACCGGCACAGGCGCTGCTGCTGGAGCCCGGGGAGTGTCTGCGGCACCTCAAGGAGCCGGCAGAGCTGATCCTGCTCGGTCGGTATCGGGGCGCACCGTTGTTCGTCGCCGACCTGATCGGGGCACCCGTTGCCCATCCTGAGGGTCAGCTGCTGGACCTGCGAATGGCGGGAAACCTGCTGGACTTCAACGAGGCGGGCATGCTGGCCTACGCCCGGGCCATGGTGTTCTGGAAGCGGCGCCACCGCCATTGCGGTTCCTGTGGGGCCGTGGCGATACCCGAGCAGGCCGGGCACGTCATGCGTTGCTGCCACACCGCCTGCGGTGCAACGTGGTTTCCCCGCGTCGACCCCGCCATCATCGTGCTGGTCACCGACGGAGAGCGGGCGCTGCTTGGCCGCCAGGCCTCCTGGCCGGCCGGTCGTTACTCCACGCTGGCGGGCTTCGTGGAGCCCGGCGAGAGCCTGGAGGATACGGTCCATCGGGAGGTCTACGAGGAAACCGGCATCAGGCTGGCGGGCATCCGGTACCACTCCTCACAACCCTGGCCTTTTCCGTCATCCCTGATGCTGGGCTTCACCGCAGCGGCGGCCAGCACGGACATCCGGGTCGACGGAGACGAACTGGAGGATGCCCGCTGGTTTTCCCGGGATGACATCGCAGCAGGCCGGGTCGTCCTGCCGCCGCCGACCTCGGTGTCCTTCCAGTTGATTGCCAGCTGGTTCGATCGGGGAAGCGGCGGAACGCTGGCCGACCTGGCGAGCCGGCGCCCGTGGCAGGACCGCTGAGCAAGCCCGATGTGCCTGGTCGTGCTGTCGCATGGGGTGCATCCGGACTACCCCATCGTGCTGGTCGGGCACCGGGACGAGTTCCATTCGAGGCCCACCGCGGAGATGGCCTGGTGGTCGGATCGCCCCGGCCTCCTCGCCGGCCGGGATCTCAAGGCGGGAGGTACCTGGCTCGGGGTCGCTCGCAGCGGTCGCTGGGCAGTGGTCACCAATTTCCGTCAGTTGCAGCAACCTCCCCCTGACGCACCCTCGCGGGGAGCACTGGTCACGGGCTTCATCGACTCCGACCTGCCATCCGGGGAAGCAGCCACGCAGCTGGCCAGACGAGCAGCCGACTATGCAGGGTTTACCCTGATGATGTCCGACGGGGTCGACGTAGCCTGCGTGACCAACCGGCCCGAGGCCAGCGTGCAGGTCCTCGGTGTTGGCACCTACGGCCTGGGCAATGCCAGGCTGGACGAACCCTGGCCAAAAGTGACCCGCAGTCGCGAGCGCGTAGCCAGGCTGCTGGTCAGCGGTCCCCCCGAGCCCAGCCGCCTGTTGGCCACCCTGGCCGACCGGACCGAAGCCGATGAGGCCTGCCTGCCGGATACGGGCCTCGGCCCCGAGTTGGAGCGGCGCTTGTCGCCGGCCTTCATTGTCGGCAGCGACTACGGCACCCGCTGCGCCACCGTGATGACGGTCGACCGCCAGGGACTGGTCCGGGTCATGGAACGGCGCCATGCCGTCGATGGCAGCGTGACCGGCCGCAGTACCTTCGCATTTAACACGATTCGCGCGGGGTGATCCCCAGCTAGAATTCCAGACCTTGGGTCCTGGACATCCGATGCGCATCACCGCCCTCCTTCTCGCCCTGTACCCGCTGATATCCGTTGCACCGGCGATGGGCGCGCCTGTGATCGAAGTCGAGATCAAGGGCGTCTCGGGCCCCATGCTCGACAACGTCAACGCCTACCTCAGCCTGAAGCGCTTCGCCCGCGCGGCGGACCTCGACCAGGACCAGGTCGACCGCCTGGCCGTGCGGGCCCGTCGGGAGGCCCTCGATGCGCTGAAACCCTTCGGGCACTACCGGGGGAGTGCCGAAGTGGCCGTCGAGACGACAGCCGAGGGTTGGCTCGCCACGGTGACGGTCAGCCCCGGAGAGGCGGTGGTGCTCCGCCGTGCCGAGGTGCTCATGGAGGGATCCGGCAGTACCGACCCCTCCCTGTTGCTGGCGGCCGAGGCCAACGCGCTGCAGGTCGGTCGGGCGCTCAGCCACCCGGACTATGCGGCACTGAAGAGCACCCTGCAGCGGGCCGCCGCAGTGCGGGGCTACGCGGACGCCAGCTTCAGCACCGCAGAGATCCTGGTCGACGTGGAGGCGGGCGAGGCCGAGGTGCGCCTGGTCCTGGATACCGGCCCACGCTATCGCTTTGGCGAGACCCGCTTCACACAGGACTCGCTCGACCCGGAGCTCATCGCCCGCTATCTGCGCTACCGGGAGGGCGACTGGTATGACACCTCGCTCCTGCTGCAGACCCAGTTCGCACTCGATGACAGCGACTACTTTCGTATCGTTGAGGTTCTGCCCCAGGAACGCGACCCCGAGACCCTGACGGTACCGATCCGCATCGATGCAGAGGACAACCTGCTCCAGCGTTATCGGGTCGGAATCGGCTACGCCACCGACACCGAGGCACGGGCGCTGCTGGGCTGGAACCACCGTCGCCTGAATCGGAAGGGGCACCGGCTGTCACTGGAGGCACGGCTCTCCAGCCCCGAGCAGGCCCTTGATGCCAGCTATGTGATCCCCTGGCGGGACCCGGCGATGGAGAAACTCTCCCTGAGCCTGTCGCTCGGCAAGGTACAACGCGGCGACGTGGAAACCGAAGGCCTCACACTGGCACCCAGCCTCACCCAGACCAGCGGGCGCTGGCAGCGGGTCCTGTTCCTGAATTTCGATTACACACAGGACAACCTGGTTGGAACTGCCAGCGCAGACCCGGAGGTCAGCACCGACCGCAACCATCTGCTGGTACCGGGTATCTCGCTGGCCACCATCCCGCCGGGCTTCATCGGCAGCGAACCCCAGGGCCGCGGCCTTTATGCGGAACTGATCGGATCCGCCAGTGCGCTGGGCTCGGATGCCGACTTCCTGCGCCTGCTCGTCCGTGACGAACGTCGGCTGGACCTGCGGGGGCCCTGGCACCTCGTGCTGCGGGGCGAACTGGGCCTCAGCCTGGTGGAGGACTTCGGGCAGCTGCCCGGCCAGTACCGCTTCTTTGCCGGGGGCGATCGCAGCGTGCGGGGTTACGGGTACCAGGAACTGTCGCCACGCGACGCCGAGGGCAACCGGGTGGGCGGCCGTCACATGCTGGTCGCGAGCCTGGAGCTGGAGCGGGATCTGCCGCGTAACCTCGGCCTCGCCGTATTCGTGGACGCCGGCAACGCCTTCGATAACTTCGGCGACACGCTGCAGTACTCGGCGGGCATCGGCCTGAGGTATCGACTGCCGTTCCTGATCGTAGGCGTGGACGTGGCGCAGTCGCTGTCGGAGCCCGATCGCGCCCCGCGCTTTCACCTCAACTTCAGCCCTATCCTGTGAACCCTGCCAAGGTCATCAAGGTCGTCCTGATCCTCACGGCCAGCGCACTGCTCGCCCTGGCGGTCGCGCTCACCTGGCTGGTGCGGAGTGAATCGGGCCTGCGGACCCTGGTGAACCTGCTCGACCGGGTGGAGGGCCTGGATGTCGACGCTGCCGGCATCGCGGGTCGCCTGAACGAGGGCGTGGCGCTTACCAGCCTGGTCGTCACCACCCGTACGCTGGAGCTCGCTGCAACTAACGTGCGGGTCTCAATGCACGCCTATCCCCTGCTGCTGGGGGAACTCTCGCTGCCGCAGCTGACCATCGGTACCTTGCAGGTCACCCCACTCGGTTCACCGGACCGGGCTGACAAGCCACGATTTCTTCCGCGATGGCTGACCCTCGACATCGGTCGACTCCAGGTGGGTGAATTGCTGGTGGTGAGCGAAGCGGGCACCAACCGGATCGGTGCCATCGACGCCCGGGTCGAGGTCAGTCATGCGCGTGTGGAGGCAGAGCTCACGGCCTTGCAGCACCACCTCGGCGTGGTGAGCGGCAAGCTGCGCGCGGTCGCCGCCCGGCCGCTCCGGCTCCGGGCGGCAGTCGACTGGCAGGCCCGGCTGCCGGAAGGTCTCGAGGGGACGCTGCAAGTCCGCGGCGACCTGGATCGACTGAGCGGGCAGCTGACCGCGCGCGGGCCGGTCGAGGTAAGGGCGGAGCTGCTGCTCGAGGCCTTGGGCCCTGACCTGCGCTGGCAGGCCGCAGGCCGGGCCATCTACACGGCGCCACCAGCGGGCCTTGCTCGAGTCGCGCAAGGCCCGCTGGGCGGAACCTTGCGCGTGTCTGGCAGTCTGCGCGAGCTTGCGCTCGAGGCGGACATCGATTCCCTGCCGCCCTTTCCGGGCGGGCTCACCCTCGCGGCCGGGCTGGAGTTCGGACCCGCTGCGCTGGTCCTGAAGTCCGCCCGCCTCACCCATGAAGCCAGTCGGGCGACCGTCTTCGCGGTGGGGCAACTCCCCCATGACCGGTACCAGCCAGCGGCCGCCACGCTGAGCTGGTCGGGCCTCGGCTGGCCGCTGGTGGATACCGTCCACCGGAGCGAGGCGGGTACGCTCGAACTCAATGGCCGCCTGCCGATGGAATGGCGCCTGGAGACGCGCTACTCAGGGCCGACGCTCCCTGCCACGGCGCTGAAGGCCGAAGGAGTCATCGACGCACAGGGCCTGACCCTGACTGCCGGCAGCGCAGTCAGCCGGGCTGGCCGGGCCGAGCTCAGTGGCTACCTCGGCTTCGACACCTCGCGACCCTGGCGTGTCGAGGGCAAGCTGCGGGGAGTCGACCTCAGTCGCCAGTTCGACACGCTGCCTAGCAGGCTGGACGCGGACATTGCCTGGTCCGGCCTGCAGGGCCCGGAGCAGGCGCTGTGGGCCGCGCACATCGCCCGGCTGGGCGGCACGCTCGGCGCCCAACCGGTGACCGGCGAGGGCTGGGCCCTCAACGGAGTAGAGGGCATCGACCTGCACCGCTTCAAGCTGACGGTCGGCCCCGCGCGCATCGCCCTGGAGGGCAGCCTGCGCGAGGAGGACGAACTCCGCCTCACCGCCGAAGTCCCCGACCTGGCCGGCTTCAGCACCCGGCTTGGCGGCAGCCTCACCGGCAGCCTGAACCTGCAGGGCAGGCTGGCCGCCCTCGACCATCCGCGAGCCATGGCGCTGTCGCTCAGAGGTCGCGACCTGCGCTGGGACGAGCAGCGTGCAACGATCTTTTCCATCGACTCGTCGCTCGACTTCACCAACGCGGCGTTCTCCTGGCTCCGCCTGCGCGCCGCCGGCCTGATGCTGGCGGGGCAGCCCGTACCGGTCGCGCGGCTGTCGCTGGATGGGCTGACCGGACGCCACGACGTGGAATTCCAGTTCGGCAGTGGCGACGCTGCCGTCAGCCTGACCGGCGTGGGCGGCTACGCACCCGGTGCCTACCGACTGGTGACCACGGCGGTATCCGCCACCTCGCCGCGGGCGAGGCCCTTCGCCCTCGAGTCGCCAGCCATCCTCACCGTGACTGGAGACGGCGCGCGACTGGAACCCACCTGCTTCACCTTCGACCCGCGCCGCTTGTGCCTGGAGGGCGACTGGGTCCCGGACCGTGGAATCGCATTCAGCGCCAGCGCCCGGGAGTTTCCGCTCGAGGCACTGCGACTGGATCTCCCCGGCAGGCCGGCCTACGCCGGCGTCTTCGGCCTCGACGTCGAAGTCGAGGTACCCGCGGGCGGCGACTGGCTGGCCCGCCTCGAGGCCGAGGTGCGTGATGGCCGCCTCACCTACATCGGACCGAGTGGTCGCACGGAGGGCATCGGGCTTGGCATCACACGCCTCGGTTGGGAAACCGGCCGCACCGCCCACCGCATGACGCTCTCGACCCGCGAGACCGAGGCGCTGAGCCTCGACGGCTTCTTCAGCCTCGAACGCAGGGTCGGTGAGAAAATCATGGACGCGCCCCTGAGCGGTTCCCTGCGCGGGGGCACGGCGCAACTCGGGCTCATCCCGCTGTTCATCCCGGAGATCGACCGGGCCAGCGGGACGGCGAAGCTGGACCTGAAGTTCTCGGGCACGCCCGGTTCGCCGCTGGTGAATGGCGAGATTGCGCTCAGCGGGGTCGAGGCCGACTACTACCCCAGCAACTTGCGTCTCCGGGAAGTGAACCTGGAACTCGGACTGGCCGGCACCGGCCTCTCGCTGGCGGCCACCGGTCGCGCCGGCGAGGGTCGTTTCACTACCACGGGCGAGCTGCGCTGGGAACAGCGCAAGTTGCAGGGGCAGCTGCGCTTCCAGGGCCAGCAGCTCAGGCTGGCAGACGTGCCGGAGACCCGTATCGATGCCTCGCCGAACCTGGTGCTGGACGTCAGCGGCAGCAAGCTGTCGGTGACGGGCGAGGTGACCGTGCCGTGGGCCCGGCTGCAACCTCGGCAGCTGGTCGGGGCGGTTCTGAGCTCGCCGGACGTGCGCCTGACCGGCGAGACCCGTGACGCCAGGAGCGGAGGCCTGCAGCTCAGCGCCCGCTTGCGGCTGAACCTGGGCGACGACGTGCGCCTGGAAGCACTGGGCCTGAACGGGCAGCTCGGGGGCAGCGTCCTGCTGACCAGCCTGCCTGACGGCAGTACCACGGGCACGGGCGAGCTGGAGATCCGTGGCGGCACCTTCCGCGCCTATGGCCGCGAGCTCTCCATCAGTCGGGGCCGGCTGATGTTCGCAGGCGGCCCGGTCGATGATCCGGGCCTCGACCTGCGGGCAGTCAGGCGGCTGCCGGGTTACGAAGTGGGCGTGATGGTGCGCGGCCCGCTGCGCAAACCCCAGCTGACGCTGTTCTCGGATCCCTCGATGCCTCAAACGCAGATCGCATCGATGCTGCTGGTGGGACGTTCGCTGGACCAGTTGGGGCCCGGTTCGCGACAGGCCTTGAGCGCTTCCTCGGCAGACGTGGCCACCCAGGGCGGCGCGCTGCTCGCCGGGCAGATCGGCCGCTACGTGGGGCTCGACGAGGTGACGGTGCAGGAGGACGCCGACCGCGACACCTCGCTGGTGCTCGGCAAGTTCCTCTCGCCCCGCCTCTACGTCAGCTACGGCATCTCGCTGACCGACTCGATCAACACGCTGAAGATGCGCTACACCATCGGGGACCGCTGGGTGATCTCGGCCGAGGCCGGCAAGGAAGCGGCAGCCGACATCGAGTTCGTCATCGACCGCTGAGCCCGCTTGACCAATCTGCATATTTATGCATAATCCGCGCATCTTTATGCAGACACGGTCATGGCCAGCACCAGCGAAAACACCCTGACGACCGCCCGCCGGGCCGCCTTGCGCCGGATCATTGCCGAGACTCCGGTCAGTCGGCAGGAGGACCTGGTGCGCCTGCTGGCCCGAGCCGGCCATCAGGCCACCCAGTCGAGCGTCAGTCGTGACCTGCGGGAGATGGGCGTCGCCAAGGTCGGCGACCGCTACCTGCTGGCTGCCCCGCCCGAGGAGTCGAATACCGGCTTCGGCATGGTTGCAGCCTTCGTGCGCGACATCCGCCATGCCGGCGCTTGCCTGACGATCATCCAGACGGCCACCGGTTCTGCGCAGGGGGTCGCGCTCGCCATCGACCGGGCTGCATGGCCCGAGGTGGCAGGCACCCTGTCAGGCGACGACACGGTCTTCATCGCCACCGATGGCGCGGCCGCCCAGCGACGCCTGGCGGCGCGCCTGCGCGAAGTCTTCCCAGCTTGAGAAACCCCATGACTCACACCCAGGCGGGGGCAGACGCCCCCATCCTTCTGGCCTTTTCCGGCGGCCTCGACACCTCGTTCCTGGTCCCCTGGCTGACCGAGAAACATGGACGACCGGTCATCACCCTGACCGTCGACACCGGCGGACTCGACGCCGAAGGTGCCAGCGTACTGGCCGAGCGCGCGCTCGCACTCGGGGCGGTGGAACACCATCTGGTAGATGCACGGTCGGACTACTTCGAACAGGTACTCCAGTACCTGATCATGGGTAACGTCAGGCGTGGCCAGCTGTATCCCCTGTGCGTCGGCGCGGAGCGCTCCGTGCAGGCCCAGATCCTGGCCCGCGAGGCCGTACGCCTGAGGGCACCGACGATCGCCCATGGCTGCACCGCCGCCGGCAACGACCAGGTGCGCTTCGAGGTGGCGCTGCGCACCCTGGCCCCGGGACTCGAGCAGCTCGCACCGGTGCGTGATGAGTCGTTCAAGCGTGCCGACCAGTTGAGCTTCCTCGAGGATCGCGGCCTGCCCGTCCCGCCTTACGGGGCAGCCTATTCCGTGAACCGGGGACTGTGGGGCGTCACCATCGGTGGCCAGGAGACGCTCACCTCCGGCGGCAGCCTGCCGGAGTCGGCCTGGGTCCTGTCGAGAGGCGCTTTCGCTGAGCCGCGCACGCCGCTCAAGCTGTCAGTCGGCTTCGAAAAGGGCCGGCCCTGCCTGCTCGACGGGCGGCGGATGGACCCGGTCAGCCTGATCACCGAGCTCGAGGTGCTGGCAGCGCCCTACGCCATCGGCCGGGGCATTCACCTCGGCGATACCATCATCGGCACCAAGGGCCGGGTGGCCTTCGAGGCACCCGCCGCGGAAATCCTGCTCACCGCGCACCGGGAGCTGGAAAAGCTGACGCTCTCCGGCCGCCAGCAGCGGATCAAGGATTCCCTGGCAGCGCCTTACGGTGATTTCGTCCACGAAGGCCAGCACCTCGATCCGGTCTGCCGGGACATCGAAGCGCTGCTGGTGTCGTCGCAGGGGCGCGTCACCGGCACCGTCCAATGCCTGTTGCGACCCGGCAGCCTGTTCATCGAGGGGGTCGACTCGCCGCATTCGCTCATGAAGGCGTCGCGGGGCGTCTATGGGGAGGCCGCCGGCGAGTGGTCACCGGCAGACGCGCTGGGCTTTTCCAGGATGGTGGCCCTGCCTGCCATGTTCTGGTCGCGGGCCGGCACGGGTGACGGGCAATGAAAACCATCGTCGTGGACAAGATCGCCTCGGTGGCCCAGGCCTGCGGACTGGCCAGGGAACTGCGCGTCGCCAGCGACATCCCCTGCGAAGAGGGCGTGGTGGTCGCGGTAGAGATTCTCACCAGCAAGGGCAGCTACAACACCCTGGAACTGGCCAGCGGCCGCATGGCCAAGGTCGCTCGCGGCGACGTGGTGGTCGGCGCGCTCGGGCATCGCAAGGCCCTGTTCGGCTATTCGGGACACCTGCCGACCTCGCTCAAGCCGGGGGACGTCATCCAGATGCTCAACATCGGCGGCGTGCTGGGGATCTGCGATTCGGTCAATCCGGAGAAGGGCCGGCCCTTCGACTGCAGGGTACTTGGCGTGGTGCTGCAATTTCCCTTCCTCGGCGAGAGGATAGGCGTGCCTGCCCGGGTTGGCTCACGCAAGCTGGAAGCCGGGGCCCCGCTGGACACGCGCGGCGTTCCCGTGGTGGCCCTGGCCGGCACCTGCATGGAGGCCGGCAAGACCGCCGCGGCCTGCGCAATCGTCTCCCGCATGCGGCACCGCCGCCTGACCATCGACGCCTTCAAGGCAACAGGCGTCTCCCTGCGCCGCGACATCCTCGCCATGGAGGATGCGGGGGCACGGCGCTCGATGATCTTCACTGATCTCGGCGTAGTCACCACCACGGCCAGCACCGGTCCCGCCCTGACGCGCACCATGCTGACCAACATGGCCGAAGGCACGCCCGACGTCATCGTCTTCGAGCTCGGTGACGGATTGCTGGGCGCCTACGGCGTCGAGGCCATCCTGGCCGATGCAGGGATCCGCGCGTCGCTGAGCGCCGTGGTGCTGTCGGCCAACGATCCGGTGGCTGCCTGGGGGGGCGTACGGCTGCTCAGGGAGCGCTTCGACATAGAGCCCTGCGTGGTAACCGGACCCGCTACAGACAACGCGGTGGGAGTCGACATCATCCGCGACCAACTCGGCGTGGCAGCCTTCAACGCAATGACCTCGGGCGCCGCGCTCGGCGACCACGTCATCAAGGCAGTGGGACTCGAGGCCCTGGCGAGCCAGGCGGAGCAAGGCTGATGGCAGGCTTCCCCGTCTACGTTCTCGGCGGCAGCGGCTACGTTGCAGGCGAAGCCGTCCGGCTGATCCTGGGGCATCCTCATTTCGAGCTCGCGGGGGTGGCCTCCGACGGCCAGCCCGGCTCGCCCGTCGAGGCGGCCTTTCCGCACCTCGCCCCGCTGTTGCAAGGCCAGCTTTTCCTCTCCTACGAGGAGCTCCCGGCCAGAGCCGGCGGTTCGGCGCACG
>JAUMBX010000157.1:0-444 GCA_032119515.1 Steroidobacteraceae bacterium
CTGGGGGCTGGACTGGCCTTCCTGTTCATGAGCTCCAGTTCTCGTAGGGCCCTGACGGTTGCCCTGCTCTTGGGCTATTGGCTGCTGATGACCCAGGTTCCGCTGCCGGGCCATGCGGCGGGCGACATCAGTCCCGCCGGCAACTGGGCGGCATGGGTCGACCGCCTGGCGCTGGATGGACACCTATGGGGCGGGGCCTGGGATCCTGAGGGTCTGCTGTCGACCCTGCCAGCCATTGCGACGGCGCTGATTGGCATCTCCGCAGGCGAATGGCTGCGATCCGGACGCGCAGCCACCTCGTTACTCCAAGGACTCCTGGCCTCCGCCCTGCTGCTGCTCTGCGCCGGTTACGCCTGGGGCGTGGTGTTTCCCATGCTCGACGCTGACGGCGACTTGGTGACGGGCGCGTCCTCGCCAGACAGCGAGGTCAGCAAGAACGGCGAC
>JAUMBX010000157.1:454-1690 GCA_032119515.1 Steroidobacteraceae bacterium
CTACGTGCTGGTGACTGCTGGCTGGGGCCTTGTCTTGTTGGCGTTGTTGCATTGGGCCATCGACTTCAAAGGCTGGCGTGGCAAGTGGCAGGCCTGGATGGTCGTCTTCGGCGTGAACGCGATCACCGCCTTCGTGGCTTCCGGCATGCTGACCAAGACCCTGCTGCGGGTCCGGGTGGGCAAGGGCGAAGACCTCAGCCTGTATCAGGCCCTCTACGAAACGGGTTTCCGGTCCTGGGCCGGCGACCTGAACGGATCGCTGGCCTTTGCCCTGGCCTACGTCGTGCTGTGGTGGGTATTGATGACCATGCTGTACCGGAAGGGCGTTTATCTCAAGGCCTAGTGACTCGACTCTGTGTTCATCGACAAAGCTTCCTGCAGCCCGACCAGGATCAACTCCGGTACCACCGCGTCGAACAGTTGCTGGTTGGCAAACAGGTAGGACAAGCCACCGGTGGCAACTACCCACGGATCGTCACCGGCAAAACACTCCTGGCTGAGGCGGTCGACCAGTTCCCGGGTGGCGCCCACTGAAGTCCAGTACAGGCCGTTCTGGATGCTCTCCACCGTGGTTCGGCCGAGGGATTGTTCGGTCGGAACAACCTCTACGGATGGTAGCCTGGCAGCGTGCCCCACCAGGGCCTCGAGACTCACCAGGATACCAGGGGCGATGGCGCCACCGAGGAACTCGCGGGTACTGGTGACGGCGGTAAAGGTGGTGGCGGTGCCGTAGTCGACAACGATGAGGTCGCGTTGAGGGAATAGTTTCAAGGCGCCCAGCGCGTCGGCGATACGGTCGGAGCCCACCTCGCGCGGATCCTTATAGCGGACGTTCAGGCCGAGCTTCAATCCCGGCCTCAGCACCAGCGGGTCCAGCCCGAAGTATTTCTGGCAGCAGGCCCTGATCGAGTACACCGCCGGGGGTACCACGGAGCTCAGGGCGACACTCGCAATCGCAGCCGGGTCTACGTGGTTTTCCCTGAGGACGGCGCGCAGGAACAGCCCCAGTTCGTCCGAGGAGGCCTTGGGCGAGGAAGTGCGCCGGAACTGCACCACCAGCCGGTCACCGTCGAAGACCCCACCGTAGAGTTGTGAATTCCCGACGTCCAGGCAGAGGTTCATGGCAACTCCAGGTTGTCGATCAGTCTGACGGGACCAGCGGGGGTTTCCACCCACACCGCGGCATGGCGTCTCCGACCGAGCGTCTCGAGGTAATCCACAACGAGCCCGGCGTCC
>JAUMBX010000158.1:0-489 GCA_032119515.1 Steroidobacteraceae bacterium
CCCGGAGGAACCCGAACCGATGTCCAGCCCGCCGGCAGGGGGGCTGCTGGCCTTGCTGCCGCCAGCCTTGGGCACGGACGTCATCCTGCTCAGCGCCGACCTGCACTACCTGAAGGTCCATACCCCCCGCGGGCGGACCCTGCTGCTCTACAACCTGTCCCAGGCGGAGTCGGAGTTCGGAGAAGCGGGTTTCCGCGTCCATCGATCGCACTGGGTGGCCGACCGGCATGTGCTGGGCATTCGCCGAAGGGGATCGGCCGTCGTCTGCCAGCTGACCGGAGGCCTGGAGGTGCCGGTCAGCCGTCGACGCCAGGCGGAGGTCATCGCCCGCTACGGGCGGGACAGCCGGTATCACGCACCTGAGGCGTGATCTATCCAGCAAAGCCCAGATAGACCCGCTTGTTGTGCTTGCCCTTGTTCTCGACCTTGAGGACCTGCAGGCGACCGATCTCGCCGAGGGAGCGGACGTGGGTGCCACCGCAGGGCTGC
>JAUMBX010000158.1:499-2243 GCA_032119515.1 Steroidobacteraceae bacterium
CCGGGGATCTCCAGAAGGCGGATCCGCCCGGCTCCCCGGGGTGGCTGGACCGACAGGGTCCGCACCAACTCCGGCTGGGCGTCGAGGTCCGCGTCCGTGATCCATCGCGAGGCGGTCTCGACGCCCGTTGCGACCAGCGCATTGATTGCCTCGGTGACCTGGGCTGGATCGATCTCCGCCTGGGTATCGAAATCGAGACGGCTTTTCTCGGCACCCACCTGGCCTCCCGTCACGCCATAGCGCAGGACCGTCCCCAGCAGGTGCAGGGCGGTGTGCATGCGCATGTGGGCATGCCGCCGGTTCCAGTCAATGCGGGCCGTAAGTACAAAGCCCACGGCGGGCGGATCGTTCCCCTCTGTCAGCCTGTGCAGGATCCGGCCACCTTCACCCTTGCGGGTATCCACCACCGGCCACTGTCGCCCGGTCTGGTCGTGCAGCACGCCGGTGTCGCCGGGCTGACCGCCCCCCATTGGGTAAAACACCGTGCGGTCGAGCACCACGCCGTCGGGGCCGGACTCCAGCACCGTAGCCTCGCATTCGGGCAGGTAGGCATCGGTGGCAAACAGCGGATCGGTCATGCTCATTGGCTGATACCCGTATTTGACGTGGGAGAAAGTGTAAGCCAGCCTTCGAGCTGTTCCCGCATCACCTTGCCACTGGTGTTGCGGGGCAGCTCGGCGGCGTGCACGAAGCGCACCTCGCGAGGCAGCTTGTAACGTGCCAGCCTGCCCTCCAGGAGGGCGAGGATCTCCTGCTCCGTGATGGACGCATTGCCGGTAGCGACGAACAGCACGGGCACCTCGCCCCAGCGCTCGTCCGGCCGGCGGACCACGATGGCTTCCTCGATCCGCGGATCGGCCAGCAGCGGGCCTTCGATCTCGGCGGGATAGATGTTCTCGCCGCCCGACTTGATCAGGTATTTCGAGCGGCCGGCGAATTCATAGCAGCCGTCATCGCGCTGCCGGAACAGGTCACCCATGGGATAGGCCCCATCGATGAGGCCGCTCCGATCGATCGCGCCGTCGCGCCAGTATCCCGAGAACAGGGTGGGCCCCCTGACCAGCATTTCCCCGATGCCGTTGCCCTCCGCACGCAGGATCAGCTCGCAGCCCGTATTGGCGCGCTTGCCCAGGTCCCAGGCGTCGCTGGCGACTCGCAGCAGGCCAGCGGAAAGCGGCGGCAGGCCGGTCTCGGTGGAACCGAAGCTGTTCAGGAAAGCCGCGCCGGTCAGACGGCAGGCATCCTCGATCAGCGCGCGGGAGACCATGTCGGCCATGCAGCCGATCACCTTGAGGCCTTGCACGGGTTGGCTGCGTCGGCGCAGTTCGGCCAGCACCGGCTCGATGGTGGCTGGCACCAGCAGCAACCAGCCGACCTTGCGCTCGAGCAGGGTATCGACGATGGCCGCAGGGTCGAGCCCATCGATCACCACCACCGTGGCGCCGTACATCAGGCTCGAAAGGCTATGTTCGCTGCCCCCCATGTGGAACATGGGGGCCCAGGCGATGAAGGCATCCTCGGCCCCGAGCTGCAGGTCGCGCTGCAGGACGCCCATGCGTGCCACCTCGGCGCGCTGGCTGATGACCGCCGCTTTCGGTGTGCCGGTGGTGCCGCTCGTGAAGATGATCAGCAGGCCGTCGACCGGCCACGCGGTCGCGAGGCGATAGTCGAGCCGGCCCGAGCCCATGCGCTGCTGGATGGCGACGATTCGCGCCTCGACCGACTGCCGGTTGAAGCTGGTTCC
>JAUMBX010000159.1:0-1760 GCA_032119515.1 Steroidobacteraceae bacterium
CCGGGCGAGGATCGAGGCCAACATTTCCTTGGTGGTGGTCTTGCCGTTGCTGCCGGCCACGCCGGCGAGCGGCAGGCTGAACTGGCGACGCCAGGCGGCGGCGGCGCTGGCGAGCGCCGCGAGCGTGTCGGCCACGACCACCTGCGGGAGGTCGATGTCCAGTTCCTGCGACACCAGCAGGGCGGCCGCACCAGCCTCGCGGGCGGAGCCGGCGAAGCGGTGGCCATCGGTCCGCTCACCCGGCAGGGCTACGAACAGGTCGCCAGGCGCCAGGGTGCGCGAATCAATCGAGACCGCGCCGAAGGGCACGTCGGCGCCCACCAGCCGGCCGTCGCAGGCCTCGACCAGGAAACCGAGGCTACGGGTCACGGCGTCACCTGCGCAGTCGTGGGCTGGGTCGCTCCACTGAGGTCATCCGGTGGTACGCCGAGGAGGCGCAGCGAGCCGGACATGACCGATGCGAATACGGGAGCCGCCACCTCACCGGCGTAATACTTGCCAGCGCTCGGTTCGTCGAGCAGCACCATGGCCGCCAGCCTGGGGTTGGAGGCCGGTGCGAGGCCGGCGAAGATCGCGGTGTAGCGACGATTGTCGTAACCCCCGGCCACAGCCTTCCAGGCAGTGCCTGTCTTGCCGGAGACCCGATAGCCGGGCACGCGCGCCTGCAGGGCGGTCCCCTCGTTCGTCACCACCCCGGTCAGTAACCCGACCAGATCGCGGGCCACGCCGGCATCGATCACCCGGGTTCCCGTCACCGGCTTGTCGAGCCGCTGGAAGGTGACAGGCCGGCGCATGCCCAGCGACCCCAGCGTGGCGTAGGCCTGGACGATCTGCAGCGGCGTGGCCGACATGCCGTAGCCATAGGACAGGGTGGCCACGTTGATCGGTCGCCAGCGCGCGGCATCGCTCAACAGGCCCGGCGACTCGGCGGGAAAACCACTGGCAGTGACTTGCCCGAAGCCGAAGGCGGCCAGGGTGCGGTGGATCCTCTCCGGCTCCAGCTTGAGGGCCATCTTGGCCATGCCGACGTTGCTGGAGCGGGAGAGGATGACGTCGAGACCGGCACGACCGAGGTCGTGCTTGTCCGTCACGGTCATGTTGCCGACCTTGAGCAGGCCGGGCGAAGTGTCGATCACCGAATCGCGGCGGTAACTGCCGCTGTCGAGCGCGGCTGCTACGACGAAGGGCTTGATGCTGGAGCCGGGCTCGATGATGTCGGTCACGGCACGATTGCGGTAGCGGGCCACCTCCAGTCGCGAGCGGTCGTTCGGGTTGAAGGCCGGCTGGTTGACCATGGCCAGCACCTCACCCGTCTCCACGTCGAGGACGATCATCGAACCTGCACGCGCGCGGTTCCTCTGCACCGCAGCCTTGAGTTCACGGTAGGCCAGGTACTGGATGCGCAGATCGAGGCTGGTGTGCAGGTCCTCGCCCGGACGCGGCGCGCGGAGGTTCTCGACGTTCTCGATGGTGCGGCCGCGGGCGTCCTTGATCACCCGCTTGAGCCCGTCCATCCCGGACAGCGTGCCGTCGAAGGCGAGCTCCAGGCCTTCCTGTCCGTCCTCGTCGAGGTTGGTGAAGCCGAGCAGATGGCCGGTGATCTCACCATTAGGGTAGTAACGCTTGTACTCCCGCTCGAGGTACACGCCGGGAATGCCGAGCTCGCGGATCTTCGCCGCCGCCCCTGGCTCCATGTGCCGCTCGACGCGGTAGTACTGGCGGTCGTGGTTGGCGGCAATGCGCTGCGCCAGCCACTGGCG
>JAUMBX010000160.1:0-3589 GCA_032119515.1 Steroidobacteraceae bacterium
GCCCTCCTCAGTTACCCGATGGACCCGTCCGGGGCGCTGGCGGCGTCGGCGCAGGTCACCGACTTCCTCGCCCCGACCCTCGCCGAACGGCGGTCGGAGCCGACCCAGGACGTGATCTCCCACCTGCTCGGCGCCGAACACCGTGGCGTCCGGCTCACCGACGACGACGTGGCCTCGCACGTGCGGCTGCTCTACGCGGTCGGGGCAGCCACGACCTCCGACGCCATGAGCACCCTGCTGCACCGGATGCTCACCGAACCCGGGCTCATCGATCGGGCGCGGGCCGAACCGGACCTCATCCCCCACATCGTGGCCGAGTCGCTCCGCATGCCGCCGCTCATCAAGCAGGTCGAGGCAGAGGGCGCATGATTCCGGAACTCGGGCATTTCGCGCTGGTGCTTTCACTGTTGCTGGCCCTCAGCCAGTCGTGGTTCGGTCTGGTGGGCGCCGCGAGGGGCCGGGTCGACTGGATGCGCTCCGCGCAAACGTCCGTCGCCGGTCAATGGCTGCTGCTTCTCCTGAGCTTCGCAGCCCTCGTCTGGTCCTTCATCCAATTCGATTTCTCAGTGGCCTATGTGGCCAATACGTCCAATTCTCTCCTGCCGCTCTTCTATCGTATCGCGGCCGCGTGGGGCGGCCATGAGGGCTCGCTGCTGCTGTGGGCCTTGATCCTGGCGTCCTGGTCGGCGGCCATCGTCGCCTTCTCCCGCCAGATGCCGCTGCCGTTCCGGAGCCGGGTGCTGGGCATCCTCGGGCTCGTCAGCGTGGGCTTCATCCTGTTCATGCTCTTCACTTCCAACCCCTTCGACCGCCTGATACCGGCCGCTCCCGAAGGCCGGGACCTCAATCCGCTGCTGCAGGATTTCGCCCTGGCCGTGCATCCGCCCACGCTCTATCTAGGGTACGTGGGACTGGCGGTACCCTTCGCCTTTGCCTGCGCCACGCTCCTGGAGGGCCGGCAGGAGGTCGACTGGGCGCGCTGGGCGCGGCCGTGGACCCTCATGGCCTGGCTGTGCCTGACGGTGGGGATCACGCTGGGAAGCTGGTGGGCGTATTACGAACTGGGCTGGGGTGGCTACTGGTTCTGGGATCCGGTCGAGAACGCCTCCTTCATGCCCTGGTTGATGGCGACCGCACTGGTCCACTCGCTGGCCGTGACCGAGAAGCGCGGCCTGTTCCGCAGCTGGACGCTGCTGCTGGCCGTCAGTGCCTTTTCACTGAGCTTGCTGGGCACCTTCCTGGTGCGCTCGGGGGTACTGGTCTCGGTGCACGCGTTTGCGACGGATCCCTCCCGCGGCCTGTTCATCCTGGGCTTTCTGGTGGCGGTCATCGGGGGTGCACTTACGCTGTACGCCTGGCGGGCTCCCGCGCTGCAGGCACCGGGTGGGTTTGCGCCCACCTCGAGGGAAGCCTTCCTGCTTTTCAACAATGCGCTACTGGTCGCAGCAACCGGCCTCATCCTGGTAGGCACCCTGTACCCGCTGTTCATGGATGCCTTGGGGCTTGGCAAGATTTCGGTCGGCCCGCCGTACTTCGGCGTGGCTTTCCTGGTGCCGATGGTGCCCTTGCTGCTACTGATGGTCTTCGGGATGCATGCCGCCTGGAAGTACTCGAGGCTGGGCGTAGCCAAGCGCCCCCTCTTCATCCTGTTGCCGGTAGCCTTGCTCGCAGCGGTGGGGCTGATCCTCGCCGGCTACGATCATTTCAGCCTGGCCGCATTCGCAGGGTTTGGCGTGGCGCTCTGGCTCATGGGTTCCAGCCTCATCGCGCCGTGGCAGCGCCGGGATCGCTGGCGCAGCCTGCCTGCCGGCTTCTGGGGCATGACGCTGGCGCACTTCGGGGTCGGGTTGTTCACCCTGGGCGTCACCGGTGTCGAGTCCTATCGTATCGAGCGCGATCTCAGCCTCGCGCCCGGTGAAACGGCCACCCTGATGGGCTACGACTTCCGCTTCGACGGGACCCGCGAGGTGCAGGGTCCGAACTATGCCGCGGTGGAGGGCAGCTTTACCGTGACCCGCGAGGGAGAGCCGGTGACGGTGCTGACCAGCCAGAAAAGGCTCTACGCCTCGGGCGGTAATCCCATGACTGAGGCGGGCATCCACGTTTCGCCGAGGCGCGACCTGTTCGTTGCGCTGGGCGAGGATCTCGGGGCCGGCAAGTGGAGCATGCGGCTGCAGTACAAGCCGCTCATCCGCTACGTGTGGCTGGGTGCGCTGCTGATGGCCCTGGGCGGGCTCGTGGCCACCGCCGACCGGCGCTACCGCGTCCAGCCGGCTGAGGAAGAGGGCGCGCGAGCGTGATGCACAAGGCGCTGTTCGTCCTGCCGGGGGTCGGTTTCATCCTGCTCGCGGTCTTTCTCGTTCGCGGCCTGTTCCTCGACCCGTCACGAATACCCTCGCCCCTGATCGGCGCGCCTGCACCCCAGTTCAACCTGCCTGATCTCGGCGATCCCTCCAGGGAGGTCACCAACCTCAGCTGGACGGGCAGTCCCTATCTCGTCAACGTCTGGGGCACCTGGTGTGCGGGCTGTCGTGAGGAGCACGAGGTACTGCTGGACATCGCCCGTAACCACGAGCTACCCATCCTGGGGATCAACTGGAAGGACCAGCGGGAACTGGCCTTGAGGTGGCTGGCGGAACTCGGCAACCCCTACAGCGCAGTCGGTGCCGATCTGGAGGGGAGGGTGGCGATCGACTGGGGCGTCTACGGTGCGCCCGAAACTTTCCTGGTGGGCGCCGACGGTCGCGTACTGTGGAAGCACATCGGGCCACTGACCGTGGAAGCCTGGCGGGACGAATTCCTGCCGCGTCTGCAAGGGCAGGGAGGCTGAGCATGCGCTTGCGCGGCCTCTGCCTCACTGTGTGGCTGGCACTTTCGCTGCCCGGCGGCACCGCCTTGGCGATCGACTCGGAAGCCGCCTTCGCGGATCCAGCCATGCAGGCCCGCTATGAGAACTTGAATCGCGAGCTGCGCTGCCTGTTTTGCCAGAACCAGAGCATTGCCGACTCCAACGCGACACTGGCGCAGGACCTGCGGCGGGAGGTCCGGGACATGATGGCCGAGGGCCGGGATGATGCGGACATTCGCGCCTTCATGACGGCCCGCTACGGCGATTTCGTGCTTTATGACCCTCCCCTTGCTCCCCGCACCTGGCTGCTGTGGGCAGCGCCTGGCTTGCTGGTGATGATCGGTATCCTGGCGGTGGTGCTGGTGATTCGTCGGCGTGCCCGGAACCTGGGTGATGAAACCGACGGATTGCAGGGTGAGGGGGAGCCGTGAAGACCTTTCTTTTTCTCGCCTTGCTGCTGGCCGTGGCGGCTGCGCTGGCGGTGGCCTGGCCGCTATTTTGGCGTCAGAGGGACGAGGGGGCGCGTCGCGCCTGGGCCGGGCCGGTCCTGCTCGTGCTGCTCCCGGCGGCGGCCGGCGGCGTGTACCTGGGCTCCAGCGATTGGGACTGGAACGCACCCGCCGCACCCGCTGCGGACGACGAGGCCCCCAGCCTGGAGGCCCTGGTGGCGCAGCTCGAGCAAAGGCTCGGCGAATCGCCCGACGACCTCGACGGCTGGAAGTTGCTGGGGCGGACCCGGGC
>JAUMBX010000160.1:3599-3911 GCA_032119515.1 Steroidobacteraceae bacterium
CGGCACCTTTGCCGGCGCCGGAGAGGCCTATGCCCGGGCCCTGCAGCTGTCCGGGGGTGATGACCCCGAAGCCATGGTGGGGTACGGCGAGGCGCTGGTGCGGCAGGATGCGGGCCAGTTCGAGGGCGAGGCCGGGCGCTTGTTCGAACGAGCCCTGCAGCGTCTGCCGGATGACCCGCGGGCCCTGTGGTACGGCGGCGTCACCGCCTGGCGCAAACAGGACTTTATGCAGGCCCGGGCGCGTTGGCAGACGCTGCGACAAATGGGGGGCGAACCGGAAGTGATGGCCTTCCTCGATGAGCGCATCGCAGA
>JAUMBX010000161.1:0-9052 GCA_032119515.1 Steroidobacteraceae bacterium
GCACCGAAGGCGAGAGCAAGGGTCACGAAAACCGACACCAGGATCGAGAACACCCTGTGTCCGTAGGCCACCGGACCACGGTGCCGGTGCAGCCAGCCGATGCGCTGCAGGGGTGCCACCACCAGCCAGGCCAGCTGCAGGTTGGCCGCTGCCGAGATGATCGCAAAGGCGAGGGTGAGCAGCTGCTCCGGTTCGGGACTCAACAGGTCCGACGGTGCCCGCACCAGCACGACCACGGCCAGCCATCCCAACCAGATCCAGATGGGGTGCAGGCGCCGCCGCGCCAGTTCACCCACCAGCGCGGCCGACAGCAGCGTGGCCACGGCCGGCAGGCTTTGCCACTGGATCAACAGCGGCAGGGCGGCCAGCGCGCCCAGCGGACCGGTGAGCAGGGCGGCCGCGAGCGACGGTGCACCCATCAAGCCGAAGGGAATGCCGCCGGGCAGCGGGATCCTGAATTCAGGCTGGATCGCGACCTGCGTGAGACTGGCGCCCACGAGAATGACCGCCCAGGCGACCCAACCCGTGGCGGTATTCGGACCCGGCAGGAGGGGTGCCCTACGCATGGCCGGCGCCTGCCGCTGGGCTCACCGCTGGAAGTAATCCGAGCCCGACGCCACCAGGCCGATGCAGGCCTCTACCTCGACCAGGTCGGCGTCCTTGCTCAGGAACCCGCTGAACCCCGCCTCCGTGACCTCCAGCACCAGGGACTCGCTGCTCTCGGTCGCCGTGTAGACGATGAGCCGGGTGCCGGGTGCCACCTCCAGCAGGGCCTTGGCGAGTCCGGAACCGCGCCGGCCGTTGGCCAGCGACAGGTCAACCAGCATGACCTCCGGCCGGAGGATGGCAGCCATGCGGATGGCCTCGTCGGGGTCGTCCGTCTCCGCCACCAGCGAGATCATCGCGCTGCGCTCCATCATGGCCCGGAAACCGGCCAGGACAACCGGATGGTCGTCCACCAGCACCACGCGGACGCGGTCGTCGCTCATCCATCACTCCAGGCGGATCAGGGCAATGGAGGGATGGTGCAAGAAAGGGTCGGGCCCGTGCAAGTCGCCATTTCACGTACTTATGAGATGGCCCGGAATGGTGGATAATGCGGGTCGGTCTTATGTCAGCCGTTTGCGGCCGGGTGCCTGCCTGATGCGAGTGCTAGAACTCCACCACCATGCCGTCAGGGTGGGTGACGATCCGGTGTTGGCCGCCGCCTGTCGGGACTTCTACGTCGAGGTGCTGGGACTCACCGTCGATCCGGGCCGGCAGAGCCAGAGCAATACGCCCGGCTATTGGCTGAACGTGGGCGCCAACGCCCAGCTGCACCTGATTGGGGCACCGGCCAGCCCACCGGGAGAGGGGATCGATCCTCAGTCACCGCACGTGGCGCTGGCCGTCGCCGACATCGGCGAGGCCATTGCGACGCTGGAGGCTCGCGGGATCGCCCATCGCATAACCGCTCGCTCCGGCCCTCCGCAAAGCCGTCGCGTCTTCCTGCGCGACCCTGCCGCCAACGGCATCGAACTGCACCAGGCGGGGACCTGCCGCTGCACCGCAGCCGGACGCGGCTTCCAGCAACCGGAATCGCGGCAGTTGAGCGCCACGGTGATGTTCGCCGACATGCGCGGCTTCACCCACATCTCCGAGCAACTCACCCACCAGGAGTTGCTCTGGCTGCTGAACGAGTTCTTCGGATTGCTGTCCGCCGTCACGGTCCGTCACGGCGGCAGGGTGCTGAACCTGGCTGGTGACGGCTTCATGGCAGCCTTCGGCGTGCCAGAGCCCGGTCACGACACCTCGGTCCGCGCGGTGTCAGCGGCCAGGGAGATGCTGGAGAGCTTCCGCGACATGGCCGCGCGCTGGCGCGCAGCACGCCAGGTCGTCGCCGGCCTTGGCATCGGCATCAACGAAGGCGAGATGCTGGCCGGCACCGTCGGCTCCGAACACTTCGCCTCCTATACGGTGGTGGGCGATACCGTGAACGTTGCAGCCCGGCTGGGGCAGCGCGCGAGGGCCGGCGAAATACTGCTTTCGGGCAGCGTCAAGCGGGCGCTCGATGTGAATGGACAACCGCCCTTCTGCATCGAATTACCGGCCCTCACCGTCCGCGGCAGGGCGCAGTCGGTCGCCATGTACTGCATCCCGGCCGAGAAGCGGGTCGACTTCAGGTTCTAGAGTTCCCGCAATCCCCGGCTGACCGGCTGGCGCGCCGCCTTGAGGCCAGGCAGCAATCCGCCCAGCAGCCCCAACACGAGCGCATAGCCGATGCCGAGCGCCAGCAGCGCCGGGGTGACCGTGAAGGCGAAGGTGATCTGGCTGAAACTCTGGAAGTTCAGGGTGGAGGCCTGAAAGCCATTGAAGGCGACGAAAGCCAGGGCGCCACCCGCACACCCACCCAACAGACCCAGCACCAGCGCCTCGATCAAAACCGAGACCAGCACCGCCGGCGGCTGGAACCCCAGGGCCCGCAGGGTGGCGATCTCCCTGCCGCGTGCGGCCACGGCGGCGTACATGGTGTTCAGCGAGGCGAAGATCGCGCCCACGCCCATCACCAGCGCGATCAGGATGCCGATGGTGCGCACGCCGGTCACCAGCACGCCCGACTGGCCCTGCAGGAACTCCCGCTCGGTACGCAGGCTGAGGGTGAAGCGGGGATCGGCTGCCAGATGCCGGCGGAGTGCTTCCATGCCGCCCGCTTCAGGCAGGCGCAGACGGATGGACTGATAGGACGTGCCGCGCTGGTAGGACCCCTGCAGCACGGTGGCATCCGTCCAGATCTCCGACTCGCTCACGCTGCCCTCGTCGGCAAAGATGCCGGTGACCGTCCAGGGCAGGCCCCCAAAGCGGACCACGCTGCCCACGGCCAGGCCCTCGAACTGGGCGGCTGCGCCCCGCCCGACGATGACCTCGTTGAGCCCTGGCGTGAACGCCCTGCCCTGCACCATCCGGAAGCTGCCGCGGATGGGGAAGGCACCTGGCCCCACTCCACGCAGCGGCACGTTGGCCGGCGTCCCGCTGCCCTTCTTGGGCACGTCCACGATCACATACAACTCGGGGGAGGCCATGACGCCCTGCGCATCGCGCGGCAGGCCAGGCGCATCGAGGACGTGGCGGACGGCCTCCACGGGCAGGCCGCTGGACAACTCGTCGACCGAACCGCCGCGCAGGATCACGCCCACGTCGTCGCGACCGGACAGCGTCAGCGCAGCGCGGAATCCCTCGGTGATCGACAGCGCCGCCACCAGCACGGCCACCACCCCGCCGATGCCGACCACGGCGACTGCCGCCGTCCCGGCGCGATTCGGCAGCGTCCGCAGGTTCAGCCGGCTCAGGGCGAGGATCTGCCGGAACAGGTGCCGCTGGGTCATGGGTCAGTGACCCCTGAGGGCGCGCACGATGGGCAGGCGCAGGGCCTGCAGGGCGGGGATCGCCCCGGCAATCAGGCCGAGCAGGAGCGCGATCCCGAGGCCGTTAAGCCAGGCCTCGGCGGGTACGCTCCAGACCGGCAGGTAACGACGGACGACCTCCCCCACCCCGTCCACCAGGGCTCCGGCCACCGCCATGCCGGTCGCCGCACCGAGCAGCGTGAGCAGACAGGACTCTGCCAGGACGAGCCCCGTGACTCGCGACCCGCTGAAACCCAGGGTCTTCAGCACGCCGATCTCGGGCACCCGCTCGCGCACCGACTGGGCCATGGTGTTGGCCGTGACCAGCAACATGGTGAAGAACACCGCACTCACCACGTAGTTCATCAGGGCGCCGATGTTGCCGATCTGGTTGACGAAGCCCTGGGCGAAGGCTTTTTCGGTGGAAGTCTTGGTCTCGTAGGGCGAGTTGGCAAACTGCTGGTCGATCTCCCGGGCGATGCCGGCGGCGCGTGCCGGGTCGGCGACCTGGACCACGTACCAGTTCACCAGGTCCTTCCCGCGGCCGCGTGACTCGTTGAAGTAGTCGTAATGCAGCAGGATGTTACGCGGATCGCCGCCGGCCTCGGGCACGTCGTAGATTGCGCTGACCTTCAGCTCCCAGGCATCCGAGTCGTCCTGCCTGCGCCAGATATTGGAACGCAGGGGAATGGTGTCGCCGAGCTTCCAGCCATACTGCTCGGCAAGCGGCCGACCGACGATCGCCCCGCGGCGGTCGGTCATCCAGCGCGCCCGCCCCTCCGGGTCCACGACATACTCGGGATAGATATCCAGGTACTCCAAGTCATCCACCGGGAAGGTGGCCAGCTGGTTGCGGTCGTCCTGGTAAATCCCACCGAACCAGGTCGCCGAACTGACCCGCCTCACGCCATCCACCTGCCTGATCCGCGGTCGGTAACTCGCCGGCAGCGCCTGCACCAGGGAGACCTTGTGGGTGACCAGCAGCCGGTCCGCCCCGGCCAGGTCGGCCCCTGCGCTGAAGGCCCGGGTCATCGCCCCCAGTACGCCGAACATCATGAAGGCCACGGCGATCGAACCGAGGGTGAAACAGGTCCTCAGCGGACGCCGCCAAAGGTTCGCCAACAGCAGCCTCAGGTAACCGCTCAATGGCTGTCTTCCACCAGCCGACCCTTCTCCAGGCGCAGCAGGCGACGCGCGCGCTCTGCCGCGTGCGGATCGTGGGTGACCATCACGATGGTCTTGCCCTGGGCATTGAGGGCCTGCAGCAGGTCGAGCACCTCGTCGCCCGACTTGCGGTCGAGGTCCCCGGTCGGCTCGTCGCACAAGAGCAGCAGCGGATCGGTGACGATGGCCCGCGCGATGCCCACCCGTTGTTCCTGGCCGCCGGACAGCTGGCCGGGGCGATGCCGGGCGCGGTCCTCGAGACCCACCAATCGCAGCGCCGCCCGCGCGCGATGCAGTCGCTCACCAGCCGGCAGGTCGCCGAGCAGGAGCGGCAGCTCGACGTTGCGCTCCGCGCTCAGCACCGGCAGCAGGTTGTACATCTGGAAGACGAAACCCACGTTGTCGGCCCGCCAGCGGGTCAGGGCCGCCTCCGACAGTTCGCCGAGCTCGAGGCCCTGTACCCTGAGGCTGCCGCCGGAGGGCCGATCCAGCCCGCCCAGCAGGTTGAGGAGCGTCGACTTGCCCGAACCCGACGGCCCCATCAGCGCGACGAACTCACCGGGCTCGATCCGCAGCGACAGGTCGCTCAATACCTCGACGGCCTCCGGGCCGCGCCGGTAGGACTTGTAGAGATGCTCGATGAGGACCAGGGGCTCGCTCAAGGCACTCCCCTCAATCCGGCTCACGCGGGCTGACGGCCGCTCCCTCCGTCAAGGTGTCGGGCGGATCCAGGACCAGCCGGTCACCCGGGGCCACCCCGGCCAGGATGGCACGTCGCCCCTCGGCCTCGGCCCCGACGCGAACAGCCACCCGCGTGGCAACGCCCTCCTCGACGCGCCAGACCGAGGCCTCACCCGCCCGCTCCATGACCGCCCCGGCCGGAACCACGGCCACAGGCGGTGGGCCGCCTGCATCCGACTGGGACAGGAAGCGCACCTTGGCACCCATGTCGGGCAGGATGCGGCTGTCGAGCGCATCGAAGGCGACCCGCACCCTCACGGTGGCCTTCTGCCGGTCGGCAGTGGGCACGATGGCGCGTACCCGGGCGGCGATCTTCCAGTCGGGATAGGCATCGAGCACCGCCTCGGCCAGTTGACCCTCCGCCACCCTGTTGAGGTAGGCCTCGTTGACGTCGACGTGGATCTCGAGCGACTGCATGTCGACTACCGAGGCGATACCGGTCCGCGTATACCCGCCCCCGGCGGAAATCGGCGAGACCATCTCGCCCGGCTGGGCGTCCTTGAAGACCACCACTCCGCCGAACGGCGCCCGGACCACGAGATCCTCGAGCTCACGCTCGCGCACCTGCACCGCTGCCCGCGCCACGGCCACCGCGGCCCGGGTCCCGTCGAGGCGCGCCGCCAGGGCGGCCTCCTCGGCCGTCGCCTGATCCAGCGCGGCTGCGCTGATCAGCTGCTGTGCGCGCAGCTGCTCGACCCGCCCCAGTTCACGACGCGCCTCCTCGAGCCTGACCTCGATCTCACGCACCTCGAGCCGGGCAGCATCGAGCTGGCGCAGGGCCAGGTCCCGGGCGGCCTCGGCATTGCCCGCATCGAGGCGCGCCAGCACCTGACCGGCCTCGACCTGCGCGCCTTCCTCGAACAGGATCTCGCTGACCCTGCCGGTGACCTTGGCGGACACCGTGGCCCGCCTCTCGGCCACCACGTAACCCGAGGCCGACAGCACGGCGATCAGGCCGCCCTCGAGGGGCGGTGCTGCCTCGACCAGCTGCACTTCCTGAGATTCGTCCCCGGCGAGCCACCAGCCCAGCGCCGCCATCGCCACGACTGCGGGGAACGCCCAGATGAGGCGACGGCGTCGTGTCGCGGGACGGTAGCGGCCCGGGTCAGGGGCTTGCTGCCGCCGCAGCGCGGCGAGGGCTTGTTCATCGAATGACATGGCCAGGGTTCCCGCAGGTGAGCCGGTCCGGATTATCCCAGAGGAGGATACGAGCGGGTGATTTCCTCACCACTCGGTGCGCCCGGGCAGCAGGCGGCGCAGGTCCCGGGCGCCGAGGTGGCGCCACTCGCCGGGCTGCAGGCCGCCGAGACCGAGGTTGATGATCCGGATGCGGCAGAGGCGCCGGACCCGGTACCCGAAGTGTTCGCACATGCGGCGGATCTGGCGGTTGAGCCCCTGCGTCAAGACGATGTGAAAGCGGTTCTTGCCGGTCTGCCAGACCCGGCAGGGCCTGGTCACGGTATCGAGGATGGGCACGCCGGCGGCCATGCCGGCCAGGAACTCGCCGGTCAGCGGTCGATCGACCTCGACTACGTACTCCTTTTCGTGCTCGTGCTCGGAACGCAGGATCTCGTTGACGATGTCGCCGTTGTTGGTCAGCAGGATCAGGCCCTCGGAGTCCTTGTCGAGGCGCCCCACCGGAAAGATCCGCTCCGGGATCCCGATGAAATCCACGATGTTGCCCGGCACCGAGCGCTCGGTCGTACAGGTGACGCCGACCGGCTTGTTGAGCGCGATGTACAGGTGCCGGCTGGGCGCCCCCACCGGTCGGCCATCGACCCTGACCACATCGCCCTCGGCGACCCGGGTACCGAGCACACCCTGGGCGCCGTTGACCGTGACCCTGCCGGCTGCGATCCAGGCATCGGCCTCGCGCCGTGAACAGGCACCGGTCTCGCTGAGGTACTTGTTCAGGCGCACGGAGCGCCCGCTCAGTCCTGGGCCGGGGCGCTGCCGGGGAAGGCGAACCGCGTGCGTTCGACGGCGTCCCCGGGCCAGCGCTGGGTCAGCGTCTTGCGGCGGGTGTAGAAGCGCACGGCATCCGGCCCATAGGCGGCCAGCGGGCCGAACATCGAGCGCTTCCAGCCACCGAAGCTGTGGCAGGCCACCGGCACCGGCAGGGCGACGTTGACGCCGACCATGCCGGCGCGCACCTGGTCGGCAAACCAGCGGGCGGTACCGCCGTCGCGGGTGAACAGGGCCGCGCCGTTGCCGTACTCGTGCTCGTTGACCAGCGCCAGCGCCTCGGCAGGCGAGTCGACCCGCACCACGCACAGGACCGGGCCGAAGATTTCCTCGCGATAGATGCGCATCGCGGGCGTCACCCGGTCGAACAGGCAGGCCCCGAGAAAAAAGCCGCCCTCGCCGCCCGCTACGGACAGTCCGCGACCGTCGACCACCAGCCGCGCCCCCTCCGCTACGCCCAGGTCGACGTAGCCACGCACCCGGTCCCGGTGCCCGGCGGTGACCAGCGGACCCATGTCGATGCCCTCGACGTGGCCGGGCCCGACGCGGAGCTCGCCGATCCTTGCCGCGAGGCGCCGCACCATGGCATCGGCCACCTCCTCGCCCACGCAGACCACCACGGAAATGGCCATGCAGCGCTCACCACAGGAACCGTAGGCAGCGCCCATCAACGCCGCGGCAGTGTTGTCGAAGTCGGCGTCCGGCATCACCACCGCATGGTTCTTGGCCCCACCGAGGGCCTGTACCCGCTTGCCCGTGGCCGATCCGTGCCGGTAGACGTGCTCGGCCACCGGGGTCGAGCCGACGAAGCTCACCGCCTCGATCCGCGGGTCCTCGAGCAGCGCATCCACCGCCACCCGGTCCCCGTTGACGACGTTGAACACGCCCCGGGGCAGGCCGGCCTCGGTGAGCAGGGCAGCCAGCATCAGGGACGGCGAGGGATCCTTTTCGGAGGGCTTGAGCACGAAGCAGTTGCCGCAGGCCAGCGCCATGGGAAACATCCACATCGGCACCATGGCCGGGAAGTTGAAGGGCGTGATGCCCGCCACCACGCCCAACGGCTGGAACTCCGACCAGCTGTCGATGGCCGTGCCCACCTCTCGCGCATGCTCGCCCTTCAGCAACTCCGGCGCGCCGGCGGCGTATTCGACCACTTCCAGGCCGCGGGCGAGTTCACCTCGTGCGTCCTCCAGGGTCTTGCCATGCTCCTCGGTGATCGCCGCAACGATGCGCTCCGCGTCGCGCTCCACCAGCTCGCGAAAGCGCACCAGGATCCGGGCCCGTCTGAGCGGCGTGGTCGCCCGCCAGGCAGGCCAGGCCTCGGCTGCCTTCGCCACCGCAACAGAGACCTCTCCCACCGTGGCGCAGGCCACCTCGCGGACCTGACGGCCGGTGGCGGGATTGGTGACCGGCAGGCGCGGGCCTGCCCCGGGCAGCGGCGCGCCGCCGACGTGATGGCCAAGAGCCTCTGCCGACGACTCGCCGGCGGCGGTAACGGTCTGCATGCGGGAACGTCCTCGTAGTTCCCGACATCATAAACCCTGCCCGGAGGGGTATCATCCCGGGCTCGATTCATTGCGCCCGGGGGGCGCAGGAGCAAGGACGATGCAATACCTGCTCGCAGGCATCCTGGTCTTCTTCGGCATGCACTCGGCGGCCATCGTGGCGCCCGGCTGGCGCGACCGCATGGCTGGCACCCTGGGGGAGTTCGGCTGGAAGGCGATCTATGCGCTGGTTTCGCTGGCCGGGCTATGGCTGATGGTCAAGGGCTATGGACTGGCTCGCGCCGAGCCGGTGCTGCT
>JAUMBX010000161.1:9062-15079 GCA_032119515.1 Steroidobacteraceae bacterium
ACGAACCACCCGGTTGGCTCAAGCAGGTGGCAGTGATCCTGCTGCTCCCGGCCTTCCCGCTGCTCCTGGCGGCCTACCTGCCCGGCAGGATCAAGGCGGGCGTGGGGCACCCGATGCTGGTTGCCACCAAGCTCTGGGCCACCACCCACCTGCTCGCCAACGGGACCCTGGCCGACGTCGTCCTGTTCGGCAGCTTCCTGGCCTGGGCGGTGGTGGACCGGATCTCGCTCAAGCGGCGGGTGCCACGCCCCGGCCTCGGGCTGCCGGAAGGGCGTTTCAACGACCTGATTGCTGTCGCAGGCGGCTTCGCCCTCTATGTCTGGTTCCTCTACGAGGCCCACATGCTGCTGGTCGGCGTCCCGCCTCTCGCCAGCTGAGTTGAGGGAGAGCAAGCATGGGACGGATCTTCGAGGTCAGGAAACACGCCATGTTCGCGCGCTGGAACCGCATGGCCAAGCAGTTCGCGCGCATCGGCAAGGACATCACCATCGCGGTACGCAGCGGCGGGGCCGATCCGGTGAACAATCCGGCGCTCAGGCGGGTGGTGCAAAATGCGCGCGCCATCAACATGCCCAAGGACAAGGTCGAGGCCGCGATCCGGCGGGCCTCCGGGCAGGAGGCGACCGATTACCAGGAGGTCATCTACGAGGGCTATGCCCCGCATGGGGTGGCGGTGATGGTGGAAACGGCCACCGACAACCCCACCCGCACGGTGGCGAGCGTGCGCAACCTGTTCAACAAGCACGGCGGCAACCTGGCGAGCACCGGCAGCGTCAGCTTCCTGTTCCGCCACCTCGGCGTGTTCCGGCTGAGCCCGGCCGGGCTCGACCAGGACGACCTGGAGCTCTACCTCATCGATCACGGGCTCGACGAGATGGGCGAGTCCACCGGCGAGAACGGCGAGCCGCAATTGGTGGCTCGCTGCGCCTTCGAGGACTTCGGCACGCTGCAGAAGGCCCTCGAGGATCGCGGCATCCAGCCCCTGTCTGCCGAGCACGAGTATGTGTGTACGGTTCCGACCGAGCTGCCCGAGGAACAGGCCACCGAGGTCATGACGCTGATCGACAAGCTCGAGCAGGACGACGACGTCCAGCGGGTGTTCCATACCCTGGCCTGAGCGCCTGCGGCTTCAGCCACCCTTCTGCAGCAGGAAGCGGTATTCGCCGGCAGCGATCGACTGCTCCAGCAACGCGTCGCCGGTGGCCCGGCAGAAGGCCTCGAAGTCTCGGACACTGCCCGGATCCGTGGCCAGCACCTCCAGCCTCTGGCCCGGCTGCATGGCGTTCAGCGTCCTGCGCGCCTTCAGGATCGGCATCGGACACTTGAGTCCGCGGGCATCGAGCGATTGGTCAGGCGGGGTCATGGTCTTCAGATGAACAGGTTGATGCGGCTCTCGCCGGCCGCCTCGATGTAGGTGGCGGCTCCCCCGACCTCGACGCCCTCGATCATGTCGCCAATGCCGTAGCCGAACAGGTCCATGGTCATCTGGCAGCCAATCAGGCGCACCCCTGACTCCACGGCCGCCTCCCGCAGTTCCTCGATGGAGGCGACGCCCTTGTTGCGCATCATGGCCTGCATCATGGCCGTGGCCCCTGCATCGGCAAAGGGCAGCATGGCGAGCAGGTTGGGCATGCCGAGATGGGCGCCGGCCACCGGCAGCTTCATCGCCGGGTTGCCGAGGGGCGAGACCTGCAGGTCCAGCTTGCGCAGCAGCAGGGGCAAGCCGTAGAAGGTGAAGAACATCGAGACCGAGTAACCCATGGCGGCGGCAGTCGTCGAGAGCACGAAGGGCGGATAGGCCCAGTCGAGCGTACCCTTGGTCACGATCAACGACATCCTCGGTGGGGCCTCGCTCATCGGCCCTGGCTCCGTCGTGGCGCTTCACCCTCGTCTTCCTGGTCGACCTCCGGGTCGAAATCGATGGTCCAGCGCTCGCGGAAGGACTGCAGGGCCTCGCCCTGGATGCGCGCATGGCGGTTGCTCAGCAGCAGGCTGGAAGGCGGACAGACCCGGGCCCGGATCAGGCCCAGGTCCTCGGCCGCGTCGAACACGCTGGGATACCAGCGTTCCCAGCCGGGCATCAATTCATCGAGTTGCTTCCTGAGCCCCATGACTCGAACCTATACCGGTTGGTCCATCCGCGCAATCGACCCGGTAGCGGACCGGCAGCCCGACCCCCGGGCGGTTATCATGTATGACCAAGCCGTTGCCCCGACGAGGAACCGACGCGAATGCTTACTGCCAAGCCCCTGCAAGCCGCCCTGACCCTGCTCGCCAGCCTGCTGCTCGCAGCCTGCTCCGGGGGTTCGGCCGGTATCCACCAAGCGCCCTCGCGTCCCACGGCCGAGCCGGGTCCCGGCCAAGTCACCCTGACCTGGAATGCGGTACCCGAGGCGAAGTCCTATACCATCCGCTGGGAGAACGAGGGGGTAGGCCAGACGGGCTTCCCCAACCGCATCGAGGGAATCACCGACACGACCTTCCAGCACACCGGCCTGACCGATGGCCAGCTGCATCGCTACCAGATCTATGCCAAGGGTCAGGGGGGCGAAGGCCCCGGCAGCGTGATCGTCTCGGCGGAACCGGGCCTCATCCCGGTTGCGCTCGAGTGGGCCACGGTGGTGATCGACGGGCCCGATCACCGGGTCTATTTTGACGAAGTAGCCGATGCGACCGTCTACCGGGTGTACTACGCCAACTCCGCCGACGCCCTGGTCGGTCGGCGGCCCGCGGCGGCCTTTCTCGAGGCCACGGGTTCGCCCTACACGCGAACCAACATCACCGGCGCCAGTTACTACAAGGTGATCGCCATGAATGGCCCGCGCTTCGGCCTCGGCGGCCCGGTGGCCATCAGCCCGAGCCTGCTGGTGGGCAGCTTCGAGCTGCCGGCCCTCTCCCCCGCGCTGGCCGATGCCAACGCCGACGATTGCCTCGACCTGCCTGCCGCCGAAGGCGGCTGTAACGGCAGTTTCGAGGCCCTGGATCCGGCCACTGCCGGCCTCGCCGAGTTGTTCGCCGCAGGCCGCGTGAACGGCGATTCCCGCTTCGCCGATCTCAACGGCGACGGGCTGCCGGACCTCTTCACCGCAACGCGTGCCGCGGCCACGGATGCAGCCTCGCGCGCGATCCTCCACCTCAACCAGGGCGAGAACGTGTTCCAGGCCGATGCCGGCATCGAGGCGCTGGGTATCGGGGGGCAGGCGGGCACTCTCCTGGCCGCCGATTTCAACGACGATGGGGATGTCGACCTGTTCGTGCCCCACGACTCCAGCGCCGGGGACGGCGGCCGGAACTGGCTCTTGATCAATACCGGCAGCGGCCTGGTCGACGGCGCGGCCGCTGCCGGCCTGCTGAACAACCCGGCCGGGGCGGGTTACGTGCCCTCCGGCGGCCAGGCGGCAGATTTCGACGCCGACGGCGACGTCGACCTGCTGTTCGGCTCGCGGCTGATGATCAACAACGGTGATGGCACCTTCACCGACGGCAGTGCCGCCGCCGCGCTCACCGTGGTGGCGGATGAGGGCCTGGCCCTGGCCGATGTGGACCTGGACGGCGATCTTGACCTGATCCGCCGCGACACCTCGGTCACCCGCCTGCATCTCAACGCCGACGGGGTCTTCGGCGCGGCCATCGTCATCGACGGCGATGGCAGCACGACCGGCTCGGGACTCGCGGTCTGCGACCTCAACAGCGACGGCTTTCCCGACCTGGCCCTGGCCAGCAACGACGTCGTCACCGGCACCGGCACGCCACGCATCTACCTGAACGCCAACGGCCAGTTCGTGGCGACCGACGTTCCGCGTGAACTGGAAGAGGGGACCGACGACCTGGTCGCGGCCAACGGCCCGCTGGCCTGTGCCGACCTCGATGGCAGCCGGGTGCCCGAGCTGGTCACGCAGTGGGACCAGTATCGGGTCCTGAGAGCCGGCCTGCCGCTGTTCAACGCCATCCGCCTGCGGGTGCTCGGTGCGGGCGGCGAGCGCAATCAGCAGGGACGGATCGTCAGGATCAGTCCAGAAGGCGCCCCGGGCAGGATCCTCACCCGGGTCATCGAGTCAGGCTCGGGCCTGCGTGCCCAGGGCGATTATGATCTCCTCATCGGAGCGCCCTGGGGTGGTGACTACGAGGTGTCGGTGCGGTTCGCGGACGGCTGGTTCACGACCACCGCCCAGCAGGGCCAGTCACTGACGCTGTATGCCGACGGCCGGGTGGTCGAGGGCCTGGAGTAGCCGCCGGGCCCGCGAGGAGCCTCACGGGGCGGGGTCGAATAGCCGCTGCATCACCCAATCGGTGGGCAGGCAGAACAGCAGCACCATGGCCGCGAACAACAGCGGCAGGTGGATTCCTGCCGGCAGCCGGCGGCGCGTGAAAGGCAGGTGCCAGCTCCAGTTGATGTTGGCCTCCTCGCTCGAAAACAGCCGGCTGGCCGGCAGCACCACCGCCAGCAGCAGCACCGCGCCGGGCAGCGCCACCCCGGCGTCGTAGCCGTAGTGATAGACCATCCACAGCAGCACCGCCGGCAGGGGCACGTGGAACAGCGACAGCAGCCTCAGCACCAGCGGGCGCTCGCCATCGAACATGTATTCGGTCAGGCCGAGGATGCGCCGCCGCAGGAGCAGCCGCAGCAGGAAATCCAGGTTCCACATCAACTCCGGCACCAGCACCGCAGTGGTCAGGATGCTGGCCGTGGGCGCGTGGTCCAGCCATAGCGCCGGCACGGCACCGATGAGAGCGATGTCGGAGAACCACAGCAGGTTGCGCCAGCCGTAATTGCGCAGCCACACCCCCAGCACCACCAGCACCAGGGCCGTATAGGCCAACTTGAAGCTCGTCGCGATCACGCCCTGCCCCCCGGCTCACCAGCCCCTACAATACCCTGCATGCGCGCTGCAGCCCCACTCAGCCTGCTGGACAAGCTCTGGGCATCCCACCTGGTAGGGGAACTGCCCGGGGGCAGCGCACTGCTGGCCATCGACCGGATCATGCTGCACGAGCGCACCGGCTCGGTTGCGCTGCGAGGCCTCGAAGCCGCGGGGCGGCCGGTGCTCGACCCCGGGCGGGTCTTCTGCACCATGGATCACATCGTCGACACCCGCCCAGGCCGGGGCGATGCCACGCTCATGCCGGGCGGCGAGGCCTTCATCAGCGCGACCCGGGCCGCCACCCGGGCCGCCGGCATCCGCCTGTTCGACGTCGATGATCCCGACCAGGGCATCGTCCACGTCATCTCCCCGGAGCTCGGCATCGTGCTACCGGGACTCACCCTCGTCTGCCCCGACAGCCATACCTGCACCCAGGGCGCCTTCGGTGCGCTGGCCTGGGGCATCGGCTCCACGGAAGCCGAACATGCGATGGCGACAGGGACGCTGCGCATGCGGCGGCCGCGTTCGCTGCGGGTGGCGCTGGATGGTGCTGCCGGTCCGGGCGTCACCGCCAAGGACCTGGCACTGGCCCTGCTTGCCCGCCACGGTGCGGACGGCGGAAGCGGCGCCGTGCTGGAATTCAGCGGGCCTGCGGTCACGGCCATGGACATGGCCCAGCGCATGACCCTGTGCAACATGGCCACCGAATTCGCGGCCGTCTCGGCGCTCATCGCGCCCGATGAACGGGCCTGGAAATGGCTGCAGGGCCGTCGTTATGCGCCCACCGGCGAGGCCTGGCAGCGGGCGATGGACGCCTGGCGGCAACTGGTCAGCGACCCCGGTGCCCGCTTCGACGCCGAGTGGTCGCTCGACGTCTCCTGCGTGGCGCCGATGGTGACCTGGGGCACCAGCCCGGAACAGGCCCTGGCCATCGACGCCGCCATCCCTGCAGGACCGCCGCCGGGCCGGCCCCGCGAAGCCCATGACCGGGCGCTGCGCTACATGGGCCTGCAGCCGGGGCAGGCACTGGCCGGGATTCCGCTGGATGCAGCCTTCATCGGCTCCTGCACCAACAGCCGACTCGAAGACCTGCGCCGGGCTGCGCGCGTGCTGCGCGGCAGGCGGGTCGCGCCCGGCCTGCGCGCGGTCTGCGTC
>JAUMBX010000162.1:0-3534 GCA_032119515.1 Steroidobacteraceae bacterium
CCGCTGAGTCCGTCAGGCGCATCCGCGAGGGCATGGCGCGTGCGGTCGGTGACCGGGCGGGCGCCGTACTCGACCTGCCCTCGCGCTTCGAGGTGCGGGCCTCGTTCAACACGGCGGCAGAGGCCTACCGGCGGGCCTTCTATCCGGGAGCGGCGACCGATGGCCACTGCGACGTGACCTTTGCCACCCGGGAGTATTTCGAGGTGCTGCGCTTCCTGGCTTTCATGACCCTCGGTTGAGACACCCAAGTCCGGCGCTCAGCGCTGGCAGGTCGGGCAATGGTAGGTGGAGCGCTGCCCGAGGACACGATGGCGGACCGGGGTTCGGCACCGGCGGCAGGGCTCGCCGGCGCGCTCGTAGACGAACAGCTTCTGCCGGAAATAGCCGGGCAGGCCATCGGCGTTGACGTAGTCCCGGAGCGTCGTACCCCCCACCGCGATGGCCTCACCGAGCACCTCTCGAATGGCCGCGGCCAGCGCCGCCATGCGCGCCCGGCTGACCCGTCCTGCCGGCGTGGTGGGTGCAATCCCGGCCCGGAACAGGGCCTCGCTGGCGTAGATGTTGCCGACTCCGACGACCACCGAGGCGTCCATGATGAAGCACTTGATGGCCACCCTGCGGCCGCGGGCGCGCTGCCACAGGTGGGCTCCGTCGAAGTCGGTGTCCAGTGGTTCCGGGCCCAGTCCGCTCAACAGCCGGTGCCGTGCCGGATCGCCCGTGATCCACAGCAGGCAGCCGAAGCGTCGCGGGTCGTTGAAGCGCAGGCAGCGCCCCGAATCCAGCAGGATGTCGACGTGGTCATGGGTGAGCAGCGGCGTGGCCGGATCCAGCACGCGCAGGCTGCCGGTCATGCCGAGGTGGGCAAGCAGGGTGCCGCTACGGGTGCCGAGGAGCAGGTACTTGGCCCTGCGCTCGACCGAGTCGATGACCTGGCCGGTGAGGGTGCGGCCGAGATGGCTCGGCACGGGCCATCGAAGGCGCCGTTCACGTACCACGACACTGGCGACGCTTCGACCCGTGAGGGCCGGAGCGATGCCGCGACGGGTGGTTTCGACTTCCGGTAGTTCAGGCACGGGTCGGACCCGCGCAGAGAAGGCTACTTGATCTTGCCTTCCTTATAGGGGACGTGCTTGCGGACCACCGGGTCGAACTTGCTGGTTTCCATCTTTTCGGGATGCAGCCGCTTGTTCTTGGTCGTGGTGTAGAAATGGCCGGTTCCGGCGGTGGAGACGAGCTTGATCTTGTCGCGCATGATGATGCTTCCTCTGGCCTGATGCTCAGACCTTCTGGCCCGCCGCGCGCAGTTCTGCCACGACGGTCTCGATGCCTTTCTTCTCGATGGTCCGCATGGCGGCCGTGGAGACCCGGAGCGACACCCAGCGCTTCTCCGACTCCAGCCAGAACCGCTGCTGATGCAGGTTGGGCAGGAAGCGGCGCCGCTTCTTGATGTTCGAATGGGACACCTTGTTGCCCGTGGTGGGGCGCTTTCCGGTGACCTGGCAGACTCGGGACATGGCCAAACACTCCGTTCAAGGATCGACCCTGATGGCGATCCAGCGAAAAAGGCCGAGCATTAAACCAGCCCCGGGGCGGCTTGGCAAGGCCTCGAGGGTCTCCCAGCCGAGCCCGGGGCGTTGTGCAAGCCATTGATTTTTATTTCATAACAGGCCCCTTTCGGCCAGCGAGGCGCAGCAACTGTCGCCGATGATGAGGTGATCCAGCAGCCGGACGTCCACCAGGGCCAGGGCTTCCCGCAGCCGCCCGGTGATGAGCTCATCGGCGTGGCTGGGCTCGGCCACCCCGGAGGGATGGTTGTGGGCGAGGATGACCGCCGCTGCCCGGAACTCGAGGGCCCGCTTGACCACGTCCCGCGGATGGACCGTGGCGCCGTCCAGCGTGCCGCGGAACAGTTCCTCGAAGCGCAGCAGGCGGTGACGGGTATCGAGGAACAGGCAGCAGAAGACTTCATGGTCACGGTCGCGGAGCTGGGCGATGAGGAATTCCTGGGCTGCCCTGGGGCTTGCCAGCGCCGGTCCGTGGCGCAGGCGCTCCAGATAGTGGCGGCGAGCCAGTTCCAGCGCAGCCTGCAGCTGGGCCCAGCGTGCCGGACCGATGCCCGGACCGCCGGGGCAGGGCTCGGCCGAGGCGGAGAGCAGCCCGCGCAGTGACCCGAAGCGGTGCAGCAGGCCCCGGGCCGAGCCGAGGCCGCGTGCGCTGCCGCGCCCGCCGGACCAGAGCAGCATCAGCAGCTCGGCTTCGGTCAGGCCGGCCGCCCCTTGCAGGAACAGCTTATCGAGGGGGTGCGTGGCGGTCTGAGGGTCGGTCATGGTGGGCTCTCCGGGGAACATTGTCCCCGGCAGGGCCACCGGCGGAGTGCGGCTATCCCACCTGATGAGGCAGAAAGCGACGGACCTGCATGAGGCCATAACCAGCCGGGATGGAAAGTGGTCACCCCGGGTCGAGGCAGGGATAATGCGTCCATGGTTGAAGCTCCCCGACGCATCTTGCTGGGCGTGACCGGAGGCATCGCCGCCTACAAGTCACCGGACGTGGTGCGTCGCCTGCGCGAGCGCGGTGCGGACGTGCAGGTGGTCATGACCCCCTCGGCCCGAGAGTTCGTCACCCCACTGACGTTCCAGGCAGTCTCCGGCCGCGAGGTCAGGGAGTCGCTGTGGGACGCCGCGGCCGAGGCCGCCATGGGTCATATCGAGCTGGCACGCTGGGCGGAGGCCGTGCTGATTGCCCCGGCTACTGCCGAGTTCCTCGCTCGGCTCACCCACGGGCGGGCCGATGACCTGCTGGCCACGCTGTGCCTCGCGACCACCGCGCCGGTATTCGTGGCGCCGGCCATGAACCGGGCAATGTGGGCGAACCCGGCCACGCAGGCCAACATCCAGGTCCTGCAGGGTCGGGGGATCACCGTGCTCGGCCCCGCCCGCGGGGAACAGGCCTGCGGTGAGGTGGGCGAGGGACGCATGCTCGAGCCGGCCGAGATCGCCGAGCGCCTGCTGTTTACCCTCAGCGGTGAGCAGTTGCTGGCTGGCAGCCGAGTGGTGGTCTCCGCCGGTCCCACCCGCGAGCGCATCGACCCTGTCCGCTACGTCACCAACCGCAGCTCCGGCAAGATGGGCTATGCCGTGGCGCAGGCCGCCCGCGAAGCGGGCGCGGAGGTGGTCCTGGTCTCCGGGCCTGTCGCGCTGGCTCCGCCGGCGGGCGTGCGGGTCGTCCCGGTGGAGAGTGCCGCCGAGATGCACGCCGCGGTGCTGCAGGCGGTGCAGGGTGCGGACGTCTATATCGGGGCCGCTGCGGTGGCCGACTACACGCCCAGCGTAATCCATCCACAGAAGCTGAAGAAGGTGGCGGACACCCTGACGCTGGAGCTGGTCCGCGCCCCCGATATCCTTGCCGACGTGGCGGCCCTGCGTCCGCGGCCCTTCGTGGTGGGATTCGCCGCCGAAACCGAACAGCTCGAGGCGCACGCGCGGTCCAAGCTGGAGCGCAAGGCGCTCGACCTGATCGCGGCCAACCTGGTCG
>JAUMBX010000162.1:3544-8273 GCA_032119515.1 Steroidobacteraceae bacterium
CTGGTCGGGGACGAGGCGGGCTTCGACCGCGACGACAACGCGCTGCTGCTGCTCTGGCCTAGCGGGCAGGAGACGCTGGCACAGGACTCCAAGCTGGCCCTCGCGAGGCGGCTGGTGGCGCGTATCGCCGCCCTGTGCCCGCCGGAGCAGGTGCTCACCCGGCGAGAGGCCTGAGGAGGCCCGCATGCACAGGCTGAAGGTCAGGATCCTCGATCCGCGGGTGGGCGACAGCCTCCCGCTACCCACTCACGCCACGCCGGGCTCCGCGGGGATGGACCTGCGCGCCTGCATCGATCAACCGCTCACCCTCGCTCCCGGTCAGGCCGAGCTGGTGCCTACCGGTATCGCGATCCACCTGGAGGACCCTGGCCTGGCGGCTGTGCTGCTGCCGCGCTCGGGACTGGGTCACAAGCACGGCGTGGTGCTCGGCAACCTGGTCGGCCTGATCGATTCCGATTACCAGGGCCAGCTGATGGTCTCGGCCTGGAACCGGGGCAGCGCGCCCTACGCCATCCAGCCCGGCGAGCGCATCGCCCAGATGGTGCTCGTGCCAGTGGTGCAGGCCGAGCTCGAGGTGGTCAGCGATTTTGCCGCCAGTGAGCGTGGCGAGGGCGGCTTCGGGAGTTCCGGCCGCTAGCCGGCCTTCAGCCGCCGGCGCGCAACTGGTTGAAGCGGGCGATGTCCGCGTCGAACTGGTCGTTGATCTCGGTGCGGTTGCGGATCCGCTGGTCCAGGTTGGCGCGCTGCACGTCGATCTCGCTCTCGGTGCGCTTGATGTCTTCCATCAGGCCCGCCGGCATCGGCTCTGCCTTCGGATCCTCGTTGAACGGCTTGAACAGGTTCGAGCGCTTCACCAGTTCGCGATGCCTCGCCACCAGGTTGTCCACCCCCAGCTTCAGCAGCTGGATCTGTGAGTCGATCTGGTCGATACGACGCCCCCGCACCAGCTCGATTTCCTCCACGCTCTGGTAGGCCGTGACCAGCATCCGGTCGCGCAGCGCCGCCTCGGCCTTGATGCGCGCGATGCGTTCGCGCTCCTTCTGGGCCTTCAGTTCCTCATCGGTGACGGCACCCTCTTCGCGGCCCACAGCAATGCCCTGCCGGTTGATGAGTTCGCGGTCATGGGTGGCGTATTCCGGTGGCACCCGGTCGCCGTAGTGGGTCTGGCCACGCTTGTCCACCCACTTGTAGACCGTCTGGCCCCCCGCTGCGGCAGGCAGGACCACGAGGGCGAGGAAGACCGTGAGGAGTCGGGGAATGGCCGGTCGAAGTTTCATGCTTGTCATTCTGCCCATTTCGCGAGCCGCGTCACAATACTGCGTCACGCTTTGTTTTTTCGACCCCCCACTGCGCCCGGTAGTTCCTCAGGGCGGCAAGCTCCTGGGCCCGGTCGGCCGACTCCAGATGGGTGATCAGGTGGTCCATGGCGATGATGTGGATGACCGGGATGCCGAAGTCCTGCTCGACTTCCTGGACGGCCGACAGCGCACCCTGGCCCCGCTCCTGCCGGTCGAGCGCCACCACCACCCCGGCCGGCGTAGCCCCCGCCTTGCGGATGATCTCGATGGATTCCCGGATCGCGGTGCCGGCTGAGATGACGTCGTCCACCACTAGCACCCGCCCCGCCAGCGGCGCCCCGACCAGTCGGCCCCCCTCGCCATGGGCCTTGACCTCCTTGCGGTTGAACGCGAAGGGCAGGCTGCGGTCGTGCCAGTCGGCCAGCGCCACCGCGGTGGTGGTGACCAGCGGGATGCCCTTGTAGGCCGGGCCGAACAGCATGTCGAAGGGCAGGCCCGATTCGACGACAGCGCGCGCGTAGCAGCGGCCCAGGGTGGCGATGGCGCCGCCGCTGTTGAACAGCCCGGCGTTGAAGAAATACGGGCTGACCCGGCCGCTTTTCAGGGTGAACTCGCCGAAGCGCAGGACCTCTTGGCCTATGGCCAGTTCGATGAATTCCTGCTGGTAGGGCTGCATGCGTATATGATCCGCGCTTCTGGCGGGGGCGGCAATGCGTATCATTACCCTCAACTGCAACGGGATCCGTTCGGCGGCCCGCAAGGGGCTCTTCGGCTGGCTCGGTCACCAGCGAGCGGATCTTCTTTGCCTGCAGGAAACCAAGGCCCAGGAGCACCAGCTCGACCATGGCGATTTCCGTCCCGCCGGCTTCACGGGCTACTACTACGACGCCGAAAAGAAGGGCTACAGCGGGGTGGCGATCTTTTCCCGGACCGAGCCTGACGAGATCATCCGCGGCTTCGGCGTGGAGGAATTCGATCGCGAAGGCCGCTACCTGGAAGCGCGCTTCGGCCGGTTGTCGGTGGTCTCGCTCTATCTGCCCTCCGGCTCCTCCGGGCCCCATCGGCAGGCGTCCAAGTTTCGCTTCCTGAACGTCTTCCTGCCCTATCTCAAGGGGCTCAAGGGCAAGCGGCGGGACTACATCCTCTGCGGTGATTTCAATATCGCGCATCAGGAAATCGATCTCCGGAACTGGAAGTCCAACCAGAAGAATTCTGGTTTCCTGCCCGAGGAGCGGGCCTGGCTGGACGAGGTCCTCGACGGACTCGGCTACGTGGATGCCTTCCGGGAGGTGGACCCACGCCCCGACCAGTACACCTGGTGGTCGAACCGGGGCCAGGCCTGGGCGAAAAACGTCGGCTGGCGCATCGACTACCAGGTGCTCAGCCCCTCGCTGGCCGGCACCACCCGTGCAGCCCGCATCTACAAGGACCAGCGCTTTTCAGACCACGCGCCGTTGATCATGGATTACGACCTGTCGGGTGCCCCGTGAAGATGGTGACGGATTCGTTGAAGCCCTACCTCGAGAAGGAGACCCTGGCCGCTTTCTTCGTGGGAGTGTCTTCCGGGTTTCCCTACGCCATGATCGGCGCGACGCTGACCACACGGCTCGCCCAGGACGGCATCGACAAGAAGACGGTCACGGCCTTTACCCTGGCCTTCCTCCTCTACAACCTGAAGGTGTTCTGGGCCTGGGTGGTGGACGGCGTGCGCCTGCCGCTGCTGCACCGACTCGGGCAGCGGGTGTCCTGGCTGCTGTTCAGCGGTCTGCTGGTGATCGCCGCGGTGATCAACCTCGCGTTCGTCGACCCCACGGCGAGTCTGGAGGCCACCGTGCTGGCCGCGCTGCTGGTGGGCTTTGCCGGGGCCACGTATGACATCGTGATCGATGCCTACCGCATCGAGACGCTGCGGCCGGACCAGCTCGGTGTGGGTTCGGGCATGTGCCAGTACGGCTGGAGAATCGGTGCGGCGGCAGCGGGCGGGCTGGCCCTGGTGGTGGCTGCCCGGCATGGCTGGGCGGCCGGCTACGTGGCCTGTGCGGCGTTTGCCCTGCCCGCCATGCTGACCGGGTTGTGGCTGGGCGAGCCGGCCCGGCGCGCGGTCGTGCTGGAGAAGCAGGCCCTGGCGGCAGTCTGGCAATCCATCGTCGGGCCCTTCGTGGAATTCATGCAGCGTTCCGGCGCCTGGCTGGTGCTGGCCTTCATCCTGGTGCACAAGATCGGCGATACGCTTGCCAATCTCACCTTCCGCCTGCTGTTCAACGACCTCGGTTATACCAACGACGAGATCGCCCTCTACGACGTCGGCTTTGGTTTCTGGGCCTTTCTGGTAGGTATCTTCATCGGCGGCATCCTCTACAGCCGGCTGGGACTCAAGCACTCGGTGATGCTGGCGCTGGTGCTGATGGGTGTCTCCAACCTGAGTTTCGCCCTGCTGGCTGCGGCCGGCCACAGCAACTGGGGTCTGGCGGCGGCCATCGGTTTCGAGAACCTCGCCAGCGGCTACGGGGGCGTGGTGGTGGTCGCCTACTTCTCGGCGCTGTGCGACCTGCGCTTCACGGCCGCCCAATATGCGCTGATCTCGGCCGCCGCGAGCGTGGTGGGGCGCGTGCTCACCGGCACGACCGCCGGCGGGCTCATCCAGACGATGGGCTACGTCAACTTCTACCTGCTCACCACGGTGCTGGCGGTGCCGGGCATGCTGCTGTTCTGGGTCATGATCCGCAACGGCCTGCTCGATTCGGCGCTCGGCGGCGAGGCTGCCAGGGAATGAGCAGCGCCCGGGTGACGCTGTGTGCGCTTGCCGACCTGCCACCCGGCCAGGCGCGCGGCTTCAGGGTGGGCGAGGGCCCCTGGCCGCTCACGGGGCTGGTGCTGCGCCACGCCGAGGGCGTGCGTGCCTACCTGAACCGCTGTCCGCATGCCGGTCATCCGCTGAACCTCAGGTCCGATGATTTCCTGGACGCCGAGGGCCGCTTCATCGTCTGCCGCTCGCATGGAGCGTTGTTCGAACCTTCCAACGGGCACTGCGTGGCCGGGCCTTGCGCAGGGAAGTGGTTGCCGCGGATCCCGGTGGAGGTGGAGGCAGGCAAGGTGCTGCTGGGTGCGGGCGTGACCGCAGAGGATTACCTGTGATCGACGAGCTGGTGAAGTTCTTCGTACTGCTGTTCGTGGTGGTGGAGCCGATCACGCTGGCCCCCGTTTTTGCCAGCCTGACCCAGGGCGCGGACGCTGCCTACCGGCGCCGGATGTCCTTCAAGGCCATCATGATTTCCCTCATCGTGCTGGTGGTCTGCGCGCTGGCGGGCGGCCGGTTCATCCAGCTGATGGGTATCAGCATCGATGCATTTCGCATCGCCGGCGGTGCCATGCTGTTTCTCATCGCGCTCGAGATGGTCTTTGCCCGCGAGTCCGGCACCAAGACCACCCAG
>JAUMBX010000163.1:0-2485 GCA_032119515.1 Steroidobacteraceae bacterium
GATTCTCTTCCATGAGCGGACGCGCGAACTGTTCAGCGACTGGTTCCAGCGCACCGACCGCTTCACCCTGGGCGTGTGCAACGGCTGCCAGATGCTGGCGGCGCTGGCCGAGATCATCCCCGGCACTGCCCATTGGCCGCGCTTCCGGCGCAACCGTTCCGAGCAGTTCGAGGCGCGCCTCGGCATGGTCGAGGTGCTGGAAACCCCCTCGCTGTTCTTCCGGGGCATGCAGGGCTCGCGGATGCCGATCGCCATTTCCCACGGCGAGGGTCGGGCGGACTTCGGCGCGGGCCGGGATCACGCTACGGCCGCCCCCTGGATTACGCTGCGCTACGTCGATGGTGAGGGGCGCCCGACCATGAACTATCCGGCGAACCCCAACGGCTCTCCCGGTGGCGTGGCTGGCCTCTGCAGCACCGATGGGCGGGTGACGATCACCATGCCGCACCCGGAGCGCGTGCGCCTGACCCTGCAGAATTCGTGGTATCCGCCCTCGGCGGGTCGCTACAGCGGCTGGATGAGGATGTTCAGGAACGCCCGCGTCTGGGTGGCCTGACGGGACTCAGGAGCGCGCGCGATCGAGCGGCGTCACCTTGCCCTCGGCGGGCTCCTCGCGAAACTGACGCCTGACCATCAGCGCCTGCTGCAGGCGCCCACGCCGCACGTAGGCCTGGTAGAGCAGGTCCTTCATGATCTCCAGCAGCACGCCCGCCTGGTAATCGGCGAGGACCGGCAAGCTGCTGCGCGGTTCCTGGTCGGAGCCGAAGATCACCTGGCGCACCAGGTTGAAGGTGAGGTCGTCGATCTCGGCCATCTGCCGCACGGCCGCCACCTGGTCGTAGAGGCTCAGCTTGACGTCCTCGCCGAGGTCGGCAAACACCGACTGCGCCGTGCGCCGACACATGGCTGCGAAGGCCACCAGGCAGCCAGTGGAAAAGCAGGCGAGCGCCTCCCGGAACATCAGCTCTACATCTTCGGGGAGATGGGTGAAGCTGAATTTCTCGCGCGGCCGCTCCAGCTCCACGAAGCTCGGGCTGAGCTCGACACGGCTGCCCCCATAGACCCGCACCGCGTAACGCAGGAAGACCGGCGCGTTGCAGGACTCGCAGCGGTAGACGATGCCGACCTGAGCCGGCTTGTGGCGCTGCAGCTGGTTGAAGTCGGGCACCGATACCGGCGTCAGCTGGGCCATCACTGCGCAGTGGGGGCAGTTGAGGGCGAGGCCCGACGGCGGATCCTGTTGCAGCCTGCCGCTTGAGTCGATGATGACGGCCATGCAAGACGTCCCCTGGCTAGTGGAGACAGTCTAGCGCGTTTCAGGGCCTCAGGCGTGCAGCGGTTTGAAGCGCAGGCGATGGGGCTGGTCCGCCTCGTCGCCCTTGCGGCGGCGCAGGTCGGCAACGTATTCCTGGTAGTTGCCCTCGAACCAGACGACCTCGCTGTTGCCCTCGAAGGCGAGGATGTGGGTGGCGATCCGGTCCAGGAACCAGCGATCGTGGGAGATCACCACCGCGCAGCCGGGGAAGGCCAGCAGCGCCTCCTCCAGCGCCCTGAGCGTTTCCACGTCGAGGTCGTTGGTCGGCTCGTCGAGCAGCAGCACGTTGCCCCCGCTGCGCAGCAGCTTCGCCAGGTGCACGCGGTTGCGCTCACCTCCCGAGAGATCGCCGATCCTGGCCTGCTGCTGGGCGCCGCGGAAGTTGAAGCGACCCACGTAGGAGCGTGAGGCGGTCTCGTAGTTGCCCACCTTGATGATGTCGAGTCCGCCCGACACTTCCTGCCAGACCGTGTTGTTGTCCACCAGCGAGTCGCGCGACTGGTCCACGGCGGCGAGCTGGACCGTGGGGCCGATGCGGATCTGGCCGTCGTCCGGTGTTTCTACGCCCATCAGCATGCGGAACAGGGTGGTCTTGCCCGCGCCGTTCGGGCCGATGATGCCCACGATGCCACCGCGGGGCAGGCTGAACGAGAGCCCGTCCACCAGCAGCCGGTCGCCGAAACCCTTGCGCAGGCCCTCCACTTCGATGACCAGTTCGCCGAGCCTCGGACCGGGCGGAATGTAGATCTCGTTGGTCTCGTTCCTCTCCTGGTGTTCGGTCGAGGCCAGTTCCTCGTACTGCCTGAGGCGGGCCTTGCTCTTGGCCTGGCGGGCCTTGGGATTGGCTCGCACCCATTCCAGTTCCTTCGCCAGGGTCTTCTGCAGGGCCTCCTGCTGCTTTTCCTCCTGCGCGAGGCGCCGCTCCTTCTGCTCCAGCCACGAGGAGTAGTTGCCCTCCCAGGGGATGCCGTGCCCTCGATCGAGCTCGAGGATCCAGCCTGCGACGTTGTCCAGGAAGTAGCGGTCGTGAGTGACGCAGATGACCGTGCCCGGATACTGCTCCAGGAATTTTTCCAGCCAGGCCACGGATTCGGCGTCCAGATGGTTGGTGGGCTCGTCCAGCAGGAGCATGTCGGGCTTGGAAAGCAGCAGCCGGCACAGGGCCACCCG
>JAUMBX010000164.1:0-4659 GCA_032119515.1 Steroidobacteraceae bacterium
GCGGGCAACGATGGACAATCCCAGCCCATACCCACCGGATGCGCGTGTCCGGCTGTCATCCAGACGTGTGAATGCCTGGAACACGCGCTGACGATCTTCTTTGGGGATGCCCGGACCGTCATCTTCGACCACGAGTTGCAGCCCAGCCCGCCTCCAACCCGCCTCAGCCCAGGGCCCGAGTTCAACCCGAACCCTGGCGCGCGCGAACTTGCAGGCGTTGTCGAGCAGGTTGCCGGCCAGTTCCATGAAGTCCCCCGCTTCCATCGGAAATGCAACGTCCTGGTCGGCGTGACACTCGATCAGCACGCCACGCGACGCATGCAGCTTGGTCAGTGCCGCGACCAGGTCAGCCAGCGGCCCAGCAAGCCGGACGGGCGTGACGCTCGGTGCCGACCCGGCGGCGCTCGCCTTCTGCAGCTGGTGACCAATGATCGCCTTCATGCGCTCGAGTTGCCTCTGCCACTCGCCGCCCTGTCCTACGGGGTGGAACTCGCTCAGGATCGCCAAGGGTGTCTTGAGGCTGTGGGCCAGGTTGTCCAGGGTGATCCGATAACGCTCCTTGCGGGCTCGCTCGCTGCCAAGAAGCAGGTTCAGGTTGGCGCTCACTTCCTCAAGCTCACGCGGCCAGGCGCCTTCCAGTTGAGTCCGCTCCCCGGACTCGATCTCGCCGATCTGCTGGCCAAGCCGCCGCAGGGGTCGCAGACCGATACGCAAGGCCAGCAGCGCACCCACAGCCAGCAATACGGCCAGCAGCAGGGCCCCGAACAGCAGGGCGCGACGAACCTCGACCACGCCGGCCTCGTAGGGCAGCAGGCTCTCCGCCACACTGATGACGAAGGGCCGCGCTTGATCGCCGGTTTCCCAGCTGACGGCCCGGCTCAGGACCAGAAGGGGCGTGCCATCGTCGAGCGCAGCACGCTGGAACCGTTGCTCTCCGGGGGCGTCTACCTCCGGCGACCAGTACCCCGGGTCGGTCAGGGAATCCGACTGCCAGCCGTCACCGCCGCCTGAGGGAACGATCGAGGCATAGAGACCGCTGCCGGGAATCGACAGCCGTGGATCGGCCAGCGCGGAAGGCCGCAGGCGGCCGTCCTCCTCGAGTTCTGCCGCAGCCACCAGCGCGAAGAATTGAGCCTGCAGGACTTCCCGTCTGGCCTCCATGGCACGGGCACGGTACAGCCCGTCGAGAAACCATGCCGCGGCGCCGGAGCCGAGTAACCCGACGGTCACCAGCAGCAGCGACAACCGACCGGACAGCGAGCGGGAGGATGGCACGATGGGCACGATCTCAGTCGCGGTTCATCCGGTACCCGCGCCCACGGAGCGTCTCGATAGGGCGGGCCGTGCCATCGGGATCGAGCTTGCGACGCAGCCTGCCCACAAACACCTCGATCACGTTGCTGTCGCGCTCCATGTCCTCGTGGTAGAGCTTTTCAGCCAGTTCTGCCTTGGAAATGACCTCGCCGGCGTGCAGCATCAGGTATTCCATCAACCGGTACTCGAAGGCCGTCAGGTCCACCGGCTGGCCACGCACCGAGACCGACTGCGAACGGGTGTCCAGTTCGACCGCTCCGCTGCGCAACGTCGCCTGCGACCACCCGCCGGAGCGACGCAACAATGCACGCAGCCGGGCATCGAGCTCCTCGTGATTGAAAGGCTTGGTCACATAATCGTCGGCGCCGGCCTGCAAGGCCTCCACCTTGTCCTGCCAACGGTCACGGGCGGTGAGCACCAGGATCGGAAAATTGCGGCCCGCAGCCCGCCAGGCACGGATCAGCTCCATGCCGTCACGACCGGGCAGGCCCAGGTCGACGATGGCAACGTCGATCGGGTACTCGAGCCCCGCATACTCCCCGACTTTGCCATCCCCGGCGAGATCCACCACGAAGCCCTGTGCCTTGAGGCGCCGTTCCAGGCCCTCGCGCAGGCGGGCTTCGTCCTCGACCAGCAGCGCCCTCATCGGCGTTACCGGATCCTGCCCGTGCCAGGATCGACCCTGAGGTCGAGCACCCGCCCGTCCTCGGTCAGGATCCGGATGCGATAGGTGGCACGGTCGTCATCCCCCTTGCGCTCAGCCTTGACAACCCTGCCGCCATAGCGGCTCTCCACCATGGCCACGGCCTGATCAAGGGAGATGCCGGACCTCGCCGGACGATCCGCGGCGGCCACGCCAGAGCTTGCCCCGACGGCGAGCCACAGCACCAACACGAAACCGGTGAAAGGTCTTACCAACATGGGTCCATTCTAACTGAGCCGGCCATGAATCCCGGCTGAACGGCTCAGCCCTTCGGCTCCCTGCGCTTGGCCTCCTGCCACCACTGCTCCAGCTGCTCGAGCCCGGCCTCCTGGCCCGAGAGGCCGTGCTCCCGGAGTCGCATCTCCAGGTGGGCGAACCGCTGGGAGAATTTCTGGTTGGTGCGCCTGAGGGCCGCTTCCGGGTCGATGTCCAGGTGTCGCGCCAGGTTGACGACGGCGAACAGCACATCCCCGAGCTCCGATTCCAACCGTTTCCGATCCACCCCCGACTCGAGTTCCTCGTCGAGCTCGGCGAGTTCCTCGGCGATCTTCTGACGTGGCCCGACCCGGTCGGGCCAGTCGAAGCCCTCGCGGGCGGCCCGGCTGCCGAGCTTGCGAGCGCGGGTCATGGCCGGCAAGCCGAGTGGCACGCCGTCCAGCGCACCGCCGCGCTCGCCTCGGGCCCGCTTTTCTGCGGCCTTGAGTTGCTCCCAGGCCTCGGTCTGCTCGGCACTGCTGCCCACGCTGGCTCCCGCAAAGACGTGCGGATGGCGCCTGATCATCTTCTCGCAGATGCCCTCGGCCACCTGCGCGAAGTCGAACCAGCCCCGTTCGCGGGCCAGTTGGGCGTGGAAGGCCACCTGGAACAGCAGGTCGCCCAGCTCTTCCCTCAGGCCCTCGACGTCATCCCGCTCGATGGCATCGGCGACCTCGTAGGCCTCCTCAATGGTGTAGGGCGCGATGCTGGCAAAGTCCTGTTCGCGGTCCCAGGGGCATCCGCCTTCCGGGTCGCGCAGCGAGGCCATGATCTCGAGCAGTCGCTGCATGCTCACGGCTGGCGGTCCATCAGTTCACCCAGGCACAGAACGATGCCGGCGGTCGCCCCCCAGATGAGGTGCCTCTGCCACGGCAGGTCGAAAGCGTCGCAGTCGACCCCCTCCACCTGCAGTCGGCGCAGCACCCGGTTGGCCGGATCCAGCAGGTGGCGCAACGGCGCTTCGAAGCAGTCGGCCACCTCGCCCGGATGGGGACAGGTCCTGACGGCCGGATCCACCAGGCCGACCACCGGCGTGACCCGGTAGCCAGAGATGACCATGTGATCGGGCATGAGACCCAGGACCTCCACTGACTCTGGAGCGATGCCAACCTCCTCATGGGTTTCCCTGAGCGCAGCTGCCGCAGCATCGGAGTCGCCCGGCTCGATTCGCCCACCCGGGAAGGACACCTGGCCGGGGTGATTGGGCAGACCCTCGGCGCGCAGCGTAAACAGGAGGCTCAGGCCCTCCGGGCGCTGGACGAGCGGTACCAGCACCGCAGCGCGGCGAGGCTCGGCGGGAAACAGGTGCTGCATCCGGCGCGATTGTTCACGCCCGAACGGCCCCATGCGCAGGCCTTCCGCTCCGAGGTCCAGGTGCGGCAGGACAGCGCGGACCCGGCCCAGGAAGCCGTCCGAATCGAGTTGCCAGAGATGGGGCTGCATTGGTTTACAATCGAGGCCCATTCTAGCATCCCAGACGCCGCAAATGACCCTCGGCCACCTGCACGCGCTCTCGCCCCTCGACGGACGCTACGCCTCACAGGTGGAGGCGCTGCGGTCGTGCTTCAGCGAGGAAGCACTGATCCGCTTCAGGATCCGGATCGAGTGCCGCTGGTTGCTGCATCTGGCCGCAACGCCCGGCATCGACGAACTGGCGACGCTCCCGCAAGGCGCGCGTGAGGCACTCGAGCGGCTGGCTACAGAGCCTGGCGAGTCGGCCGGTACCGCGGTCAAGGCCATCGAATCGCACACCCGCCACGACGTCAAGGCGGTGGAATACTGGCTGCGGGAGCAACTCGCGCCGGTGGGTGCAACGCCCGCGCATCTGGAGTTCGTGCATTTCGGCTGCACCTCCGAGGACATCAACAACCTTGCCTATGCGCTCATGATCCATGAGGCCACGGCAACAGTCCTGTTACCGCAGCTGGATGCCGTCATCGAGCGGGTCCGACGCTCTGCACATGCGCTCGCCGACCTCCCCATGCTGTCGCGAACCCACGGCCAGCCAGCCAGTCCCACCACCCTGGGCAAGGAAATGGCGAATGTACTGGCCAGGCTCGAAAGGGCTCGGTCGGGTCTGCTCCGCGTGGAGCCCTTGGGCAAGTTCAACGGCGCGGTGGGCAATTACAACGCGCACGCCGTGGCCTTCCCGGAGGTCGATTGGCAGGCCTGCAGTCGCTCTTTCGTCGAGTCGCTGGGTCTCGGCTGGAACCGTTACACCACCCAGATCGAGCCACACGACTGGATCGCAGACTGGTGTCACGCGCTGATCGGCCTGGGTACGATCCTCACCGACCTGTGTCGCGACCTCTGGGGGTACGTCTCGCTCGGTTATTTCCGCCAGCGGGCAGTGGCCGGAGAGGTGGGCTCCTCCACGATGCCGCACA
>JAUMBX010000164.1:4669-6762 GCA_032119515.1 Steroidobacteraceae bacterium
CACAAGGTGAACCCCATCGATTTCGAGAACGCAGAGGGCAACGCCGGCATGGCCGGAGCGGTCCTCGGCTTCCTGGCGACCAAGCTACCCATCAGCCGCTGGCAGCGCGACCTGACCGACTCCACGGCATTGCGCAACCTCGGGGTAGGTGCCGGGCACGCCCTGTTGGCCATGGTCTCGCTCAATCGCGGCCTGGACAAGCTGGAGGCGGACCCGAGTCGCCTGGCCGCCGACCTGGACGACAATTGGGAGGTCGTGGGCGAGGCCATCCAGACCGTGATGCGGCGCTACGGCATCCCGGATGCCTACGACAAGCTCAAGGAATTCACCCGCGGCAAGCGGGTCTCGGCAGGCGAGCTGCGCGGGTTCATCACTGCGCTGGCCATTCCGGAAGAGGCGCGGCAGCGGCTGCTGCTACTGACGCCAGCGTCCTACACCGGCCTTGCCGCATCGCTGGCTGCGGATGCATGAAGCGGGCGCCTGTGGAGAACCTGGCGATCAGGGAGGCCCGCTGGCCCGAGGACGAATCCCTGCTCAGGCAGATTCGCACCGAGGTGTTCGTCAGGGAACAGGAAGTCCCCGAGGACCTCGAATGGGATGGCCTGGATGCCACCTCACGGCACCTGCTTGCACTGGTCGGACGTGAACCGGTGGGTACGGGCAGGCTGGCGGACACCGGCAAGATCGGCCGAATGGCAGTGCTGTCGACCTACCGCGGCCTCGGTATTGGTGAGCGCCTGCTCGCAGAACTGATCAGGCTGGCAGTCGAGTCCGGGTGTCACCACGTTTACCTGCATGCACAGGTGCATGCGGCTGGGTTTTATGCCCGGCAGGGATTCCGGGCAGAGGGCGAGGATTTCATGGAAGCAGGGATTGCGCATCGCCAGATGACCCTGGGCCTGGCCCCTGAGGCAAAAAAGTGAGCCCCGCAGGCACGGCCGAACAGGGCACGCGCTCCATCCTGACCTCCATCGAGGAGGTGCAGGCGGCAGCCCTGCAGGTGGCTCGCTCTGCCACCCGGCTGCTGACCATGCATACTCAGGACCTCGATCCGCCGGTCTTCGACCAGCCCGAGTTCATCGAGACCGTCAAGCGACTGGTACTGACCAGCGGCTATGCCAAGGTGAGGGTGCTGCTGGCGGATCCCGCCAAGGCCCAGTACGAGAGCTCGCGCTTCATCGGCCTGGCGCGCAAGATCACCAGCTATATTGAAATTCGCCATGCGCATCCTGACTTTCGCGGCCATCGCGCGTCGTTCCTCATCGCCGATGACCGGGCGATCATCTATCGCGCCGATGCCTCGCGCTGGGAAGGCGTGCACGAAACCAACGATCGGGCCGTGGCGCGGCACTACCTGTCACTGTTTGACCAGGCCTGGCTGGGCAGTGCGCCGCACCCTGAAACCCGGCAACTGCATCTCTGAGGTTGCTGCATGGCACTCAGGGCAGAGGTCACGGTAGCGGCCATTGCGGAGCGCGAGGGTCGCTACCTGGTGGTCGAGGAGCGCGCCTCGCGCCGCCTGGTGATCAACCAGCCGGCTGGACACCTCGAACCCGGTGAAACGCTGCTCGAGGCGGTGATCCGCGAGACGCGCGAGGAAACCGCCCACCACTTCGCCCCGGAGGCCGTCACCGGCATCTATCTCTGGACTCATCCGGAGAACCGCCGGAGTTTTCTCCGGGTCACCTTTTGCGGCAGCGTCAGCGAAGGCGAGCCGGGCCTGGCCCTGGACCGCGGCATCGTGCGCACCCATTGGCTCACCCGTGAACAACTGCAATCTCAACAGTCGCGCCTGCGCAGCCCGCTGGTGCTGAGGTGTATCGACGACTACCTCGCCGGCGTCAGGCTGCCCATGGACGTCTTGAGCCGCATCGCGACTGACGCCGGTGGACAGCTGGGTCAGGCACCTACCGCGGCATGTCGGGGCTGACCCTTGTCGGGATGTCCGGCGGCGTGGATTCCGCCGTGGCGGCGGCCCTCCTGCTCCGCGAGGGCCGCACGGTGCACGGCCTGTTCATGTCCAACTGGGAAGAGGACGAGGAAGGCTATTGCACCGCCGCGGAGGACTTCCAGGATGCCCGGAGGGTATGCGA
>JAUMBX010000165.1:0-6020 GCA_032119515.1 Steroidobacteraceae bacterium
CACCTGGGTGCCAATGCCATGCTGGCAGTGTCGCTGGCCGCCGCGCATGCCCAGGCCCGCGAGGCCGGCGTCGGCCTTTATCGACTGCTGGGCGGCGAGACCGCCACCGGGATGCCGCTGCCCATGATGAACATCATCAATGGGGGCGCGCATGCCGACAACAGCCTGGACATCCAGGAGTTCATGATCCTGCCGGTGGGGGCGCCCAGCTTTGCCGAGTCCCTTCGCTATGGCGCCGAGGTCTTCCATACCCTCAAGAAACTGCTGCACCAGCGCGGCTTGGCCACTGCGGTCGGCGATGAGGGTGGCTTTGCCCCAAACCTGCCCTCCAACGAGGCGGCACTGGGGGTGATCCTGGAGGCCATCGAGGTCGCTGGCTTCCGCCCTGGCCAGGACATCTGCCTGGGGCTCGACGTGGCCAGCAGCGAGTTTTACCGGGAGGGCCGCTATCACCTTGAATCCGAGGGTCGCCAGTTCAACAGCGCCGAGTTTGCCGACTACCTGGCCGAACTCGCCTTCCGTTACCCCATCGTGTCCATCGAGGACGGCATGGCGGAGGGCGACTGGGACGGCTGGGCTGGCTTGACCCGCAAGTTGGGCCAGCGCGTGCAGCTGGTGGGCGACGACCTGTTCGTCACCAATACGCGGATCCTTTCCGAGGGAATCGAAAGAAAAATCGCAAATTCGATCCTGATCAAACCGAATCAGATCGGCACCCTGACCGAGACGCTGCATGCCATTTCGATGGCAGTCGATGCGGGGTACTCGGCGGTCGTCTCCCATCGCTCTGGCGAGACCGAGGACAGCACGATCGCGGACCTTGCCGTGGGCACGCGGGCGACCCAGATCAAGACCGGCTCCCTCTCACGCTCCGACCGGATGGCCAAGTACAACCAGCTGCTCAGGATCGAGGCCGAACTGGGAGCGCGGGCCCGCTTTCCGGGCCTCGCGGCTCTGCCGGCGAGCGTCTCTCCCGGCGTGGATTGACAGTCACTTGCGGGAAATCCTTTAAAAAGGTTTTGCAAACCCTTGTCAAGCCGTTGAGGGACAACATATTATGTCGCCTCAATGAGGGTCACCGTCGTCAGTCTTTCACTCGGCCTGCTGCTCCTGCAGGGGCAACTGTGGTTGTCCGATCGCGGCATGCGTGAGGTCTGGCAACTACAGGGCGCCGTCGCCGGCCAGGAAGCGGACAACGCCGTCCTGTTGCAGCGCAATCACCAGCTCCGGGCCGAGGTCAGGGACCTCAAGCAGGGCCTTGCAGCGCTCGAGGAGCGGGCCCGGCACGACCTCGGCATGGTCGGCAGCCGCGAGGTGTTCTACCAGGTGGTGGATGCCAGTGAGGCCGTACCCCTGAACCTCGGCGGCGCCCCGACCACCCGCACTGCCGCGGCTCGCTAGGGCCGCCGCGATGGGGCTCCCCCTGTGGTGCGTGGTTCCCGCGGCAGGGAGTTCGACTCGACTCGAAGGGCAGGTGCCCAAGCAATACCGCCTGCTGGCCGGCCGTCGAGTCCTCGAGCACAGCCTGGCCGCACTGCTCGACTGCCCTTCCGTCCGTCAGGTGGTGGTGGCGCTGTCCGCCGCCGATGCCTGGTTCCCGACGCTGGCCTGCGCGAGTGACCCCAGGGTGCTCGCGGTTGCCGGTGGAAGGGAGCGTTGCCTGTCGGTGCTCGCCGGGCTGCGGGCCTCCGGCGCGGCGGAGCACGACTGGGTCCTCGTGCACGATGCGGCGAGGCCTTGCCTGCAGGCCTCTGAATTGTCGACCCTGGTGAGCGCCTGCGAGCAGGACGAGGTGGGCGGGCTACTGGCCCTGCCGCTGGCCGATACCTTGAAGCGCCAGGATGCAACTGGCCGGGTGGGCGAGACCCTGCCCCGCGAGGGCCTCTGGCGCGCGCTGACGCCGCAGATGTTCCGGCGCGGTGTCCTGGAGCGTGCCCTGGTGGCCGCCATCGAGGCCGGCCGTTTGCCTGGCGACGAGGCGGCGGCCGTTGAGGCCGCAGGGTTCGCACCACGCCTGGTGCAGGGATCGCCGCTGAACCTGAAGATCACCTATCCTGACGACCTCGACTTCGCGGAAGCGGTGCTGCAGAGGGGCCGCCGGGAGCTGGCATGAGGATAGGCTCTGGGTTCGACGTGCACGCCTTCGGGCCGGGAGATCACGTGATGCTGGCGGGTGTCCGCGTCCCGCATGCGAGGGGCCTGGTGGCGCACTCGGACGGTGACGTGGTGCTGCACGCCGTCACCGATGCCCTGCTCGGCGCGGCGGGCCTTGGCGATATCGGCCAGTGGTTTCCGGACTCCGATCCCGCCCTGCGTGGCGCCGACAGTCGGGCGCTGCTTCGGCAGGTGGTGGTGGCCCTCGGCGAGCGCGGTTTGAGGGTGGGCAACTGCGACGTGACGGTGATCGCGCAGGCACCTCGCCTGGGCAGCCATCGCGACGCCATGCGCGCGAACCTCGCTGCCGACCTCGGCATCGCTGCCGAGCGGGTCAACGTCAAGGCCACGACCACGGAGGGACTGGGTTTCACGGGGCGCGCGGAGGGCATGGCTGCCCAGGCCGTAGTGCTCCTGCTCGACTCGAACTCGGACGGATCATGAATCCACAGTGGGCCAGCCTGGCCCTCGACCCGCCACGAGCCAGCAATGCAGCGCGCCCGTCCGCCGTCTTCAAGCTGCATGCCGCGGATTTTCGGGTCGAGGAGTGCCTCGGCTTTGCACCCGACGGGGGCAGTGCGCATGTCCTGCTCAAGGTAGAGAAAACCGATGCCAACACCGCTTGGGTGGCGCGGCGGCTGGGTCAACTCGCCGGGTGTCGCAGCGGTGAGGTGGGCTATGCGGGGCTCAAGGACCGCCGCGCCGTGACCCTGCAGTGGTTCTCGATTCCAAGGCGTGGGCCCGTGGAGGCGTGGTTGGAGGTTCAGGGCGAGGGCTTTCGCGTGCTGGAGGCGCATCCGCACTCCCGCAAGCTGCGCCGTGGCGCGTTGGCGGGTAACCAGTTCCGGCTGGTGCTGCGGACCCTGCAGGGAGACGTCTCCCAACTCGAAGCCGGCCTCGGCCTGCTGCGCCAGCGGGGTGCGCCGAATTATTTCGGTCCGCAGCGCTTCGGTCGTGGACTGGCCAACCTGGAGCAGGTCGAGGCCTGGGCCAGCGGCACGGCGTTGCCGCGGGATCGCGAGCAGCGCGCCTTCGTGATCTCTGCGGCACGCTCGCTGATTTTCAATGCGGTGCTCGCCCGCCGGGTGCAGTCCGGCTCCTGGGACCGGCTGCTGCCTGGCGAGGTGGTGAACCTGGCCGGATCGAACAGCGTGTTCCTGGCGCCGGTGGTCGACGAGGAATTGTCGGGACGCTGCGCGGCCTTCGACGTCCATCCCACCGGACCCTTGTGCGGGCAGGGCGGCTTGAACCCCTCGGCGGAGGCAGCAGGGGTCGAGCTCGCCGCCTGCGAGGATCTTGCGCCGCTGGCGGCCCGCCTCGTGGAGGAGGGGATCGAGTCGTCACGGCGTGCGCTGCGCGTGCCGGTCATCGACCTCGATTGGTCCCTGCAGGAGGATGTCCTGGACCTGGCGTTCACGCTGCCGCGGGGCGCCTTCGCCACCTCCGTCCTGGGCGAGGTGGTGAGGCTGGCTGGCGGCGAGGAGTTGCCGGCAGCCGACTGAGCCGGCTCAGGGCGAGAGCAGGATGTAGAGGGCGCCCGTGCCCCCGTGTACCCCGCGCGCGGAGCAAAACGCCAGCACGGCATCGTGCTTGCGCAGCCAGAGGTTCACGGAGCGCTTCAAGACCGGTCCCCTGGGCCCGGAGCCGCGGCCCTTGCCGTGGATCAGCCGGACGCAGCGCAGGCCCCGGTCGGCGCACTCCTGCAGGAATTCCCGCACGGCCTGGCGGGCTTCCCGGGCCACCATGCCGTGCAGGTCGAGCTCGTCCTCGATGGCGTAGCGGCCACGCTGCAGGTTGCGCAGCGCCGCTGCAGACAGGAAATCCCGCTTGAAGGTGAGTTCCTCGCCGGTTTCCACGTCGAGTTCCGCCGGCGCCCACTGCAGGGATTCCTCGAGCGCGGCGCGCTCGTCCGCTCGCCGGAACCGGGCCCGCGGTGGTGGAGCCGGTGGGCGCAGCGCGGCCTTCTTCCGCGGCAGCGGCCGGGTGCCGGCCACGGCCTGGCGGAACAGCGCTGAATCGTCGTCCGATTCGTCTTCCTGCACGGCACTCATCCCCGCTTTCGAGTATATTTCGCCGTCGCCTGCCACCACGAAAGTGCCAGAGTCTTGAAGATACTGCTCGCCAATGACGATGGCTACCGTGCTCCGGGCCTCGGCCGGCTCCGGGAAGGCCTCGCGGGGGCTGCCGAGATCACCGTGGTGGCCCCCGATCGCAACCGCAGCGGCGCCAGCAATTCCCTGACCCTCGACCTGCCCCTGCGCGTCCAGCGTGCCGAGGAGGGGGTCTGGTACGTCATCAACGGCACCCCTACCGACTGCGTCCACATCGCCATCACCGGGTTGTTCGAGTACGAGTTCGACATGGTCATGTCCGGCATCAACGACGGCGCCAATCTCGGCGACGACGTGCTTTACTCCGGCACCGTGGCGGCCGCCGTCGAGGGTCGCTATCTGGGCCTGCCGGCCATCGCGCTGTCCATGGTCCCCGGTGAGGGCCGCATCCAGCACTTCGACACCGGGGCCGCGGTGGCTCGCATGTTGCTGGATCGGCTGCTGGCCGATCCGCTACCGAGGTCCACCATCCTGAACGTGAACATTCCCGACCTGCCGCTGGAGCAGATCCGAGGCCTGGAGGCCACCCGCCTCGGTTACCGTCACCGCGCCGAGCCGGTGGTCAAGGCCCGCGACCCCCGCGGTCGGCGGATCTACTGGGTGGGCATGGCGGGCCCCGGCCAGGATGCAGGGCCCGGTACCGATTTCCATGCGGTCGCCAACGGCAGCGTGTCGGTGACACCGCTGCAGGTCGACCTGACCCGCCACGGGGCCATCGACGGCCTCAGGGACTGGCTGGGGCGGGTATCTTGACGGACGCCGGGGCCGTGACCCTGTCGGGGATCGGCATGACCTCGGCCCGCACCCGGGAGCGCCTGGTGCAGCGACTGGTGGAGCAGGGCATCAAGGATGGGCGCATCCTGGATCGGATCCGCAGCGTGCCCCGCCACCGCTTCGTCGACGAGGCGCTGGCCAGCCGTGCCTACGAGGACACGGCCCTGCCCATCGGCCATGGTCAGACCATCTCCCAGCCCTATGTAGTGGCCCGCATGACCGAGGCGCTGCTGGCGCGGGGCACCCCGGCCACGGTTCTCGAGGTGGGGGCTGGCTGCGGCTACCAGACCGCCGTGCTCGCCCCGCTGGTGGGCGAACTGTTCAGCATCGAACGAATCAAGCCGCTGGTCACCCGGGCCCGAGCCCGCATCCAGGAACTGGGCTTCGAGAACGTCAAGTTGCGCCATGCCGACGGCATGCTCGGCTGGAAGAGTCGGGCGCCTTTCGATGCCATCCTGGTCGCTGCTGCGCCGCATGCCGTGCCGCCGCAGCTGCTGAAGCAGCTGGCCGACGGTGGACGGTTGGTCCTGCCGGTGGGGCCGGAGGGCCAGCAGGAACTGTTGAGGATCACGCGTCGCGGCGACCAGTTTGCCCGCGAGCGGCTGGGCTTTGTCAGCTTCGTGCCGCTGGTCGGGGGCGTTGCCTGAGGTGCCTGCGGCGCGCCGCTGGCCCGTGGCAGCCGCGCTCGCCCTGGTCTTCCTGCTGGGTTTGACCGGTTGCGGCGGCGAGCGCAGGCCATCGGCGCCTGAGGTCTACGTGGTCCAGAAGGGCGATACGCTGTACTCGATCGGCTGGCGCTATGGGCTCGATTATAGCCAGCTGGCCCGCTGGAACGGCATCGGTCGCGACTATCGCATCGAGGTGGGCCAGCGGCTCCGGCTCAGGCCCCCGCCGCTAGCACCAGGGCAGCGGCCGGAATGGAGCGAGCTCTTGAGCTGCATCCCCGTGCGGTGGTGTTGATCGGCAGTGCACCCACGGCGC
>JAUMBX010000166.1:0-3052 GCA_032119515.1 Steroidobacteraceae bacterium
AGGGGTCGTAGAAGCGCTCTCCGGCCACGTAAGGACTGTAGAAGCTGTGGAACAGGGTGATGCTGGCGCCGCTGCGCCTGGCGATCGCCGCTGCCTTCGCCGCCGCCAGCGAACGACGCGAAGCCGGGTTGGCGATGGCGACCAGGATCCTCTCTGCTTTCATGTGCAGCCCTTCCCTGTTGGTGGCTTTTCGTTCCCAACAGCCTAGCGTGCCGGGTTAGGATCGGGCATCGACAAAGACCCCTAGGCGGAAGTGGCGACTACCTAGCATGGACACTGCCCCGGAAACCGAGTCGAGATCGAGGCGCGCTACGTATCCATTGACGCTGCTGGGGATCTTTTCCGTGCTCTGGATCTGGCTGGCCATCGACCCGCTGTTCCGCGAGGACTGGCTGCTGGAGAACCTGCTGGTGATGGCAGCCGTGCCAGGGCTGGTGCTGGCCTGGCGGCGCTGGCCCTTCAGTCATCTCACCTACACCTGCCTGTTCGTGTTCCTGGTCTTCCACGAGATCGGCTCCCACTACACCTACTCCCTGGTGCCCTACGACGCCTGGTGGCAGGCCGTGACCGGCCATTCCCTGAACGACTGGCTGGGCTTCGAACGCAACCACTACGACCGGCTGGTGCATTTCCTGTACGGACTGCTGGTCACGCCCGCCGCGGTGGAGCTGTTCGCCCACTACGGGCGCTATCCGCGCACCTGGGCCTTCCTGTTTCCGCTGCTGTTCGTGACTTCCCACTCGGTGATTTACGAACTGGTGGAATGGGCCGCTGCGGCCAGCTTCGGCGGGGAGCTCGGCGTGGCCTATCTGGGCACGCAGGGCGACGTGTGGGATGCCCAGAAGGACATGGCACTGGCGCTGAGTGGAGCGCTGATCACCCTGACCGTCATGGCAGCGATGGGCAGGTTACCAACAAGGCGGTAAACTCTCGACTGTTTTTGTTGACCTGGAGGCGAGCCACCATGACCACACCCAAGATCGCACAGAAGGCCCCCTACGTGGTCGACGTGGAGGAGGGCAAGACCTATTACTGGTGCAGCTGCGGACTCAGCGCCAAACAGCCGTTCTGCGACGGCTCCCACAAGGGCAGCGGCCTGTCGCCCCTGCCCCACACGGCCGACAAGACGGGCCAGGTGGCCTTCTGCGGCTGCAAGGCTACGGGCAACCAGCCGCTGTGCGACGGCGCGCATCGCAAGCTCTGATCGACGACGCCAGACTAAGGAAATGGTGGCTAGGGAGAGACTCGAACTCTCGACCCCGGGGTTATGAATCCCGTGCTCTAACCAGCTGAGCTACCTAGCCACGCGGTGGGAAGGACACCCTCGGGGAGCGCGGATTCTCCGGCCCGGCCGCCCCCCTGTCAAGGAAAGGCAGCCAAGGTTGCAGCTCAGACGTTGAACCTGAAATGCATCACGTCGCCCTCGGCGACCACGTATTCCTTGCCCTCCAGGCGCAGCTTGCCGGCCTCCTTGGCGCCGGCCTCGCCCTTGCAGGCGACGTAGTCGTCGTAGGCAATGGTTTCGGCACGGATGAAGCCGCGTTCGAAATCGGTATGGATGACGCCGGCCGCCTGGGGGGCCGTGGCCCCGCTGCGGATGGTCCAGGCCCGGACCTCCTTCTCGCCTGCGGTGAAGAAGGTGCGCAGGCCCAGCAAGAGGTAGGCGGCGCGGATGACGCGGTTGAGGCCTGGCTCATCGAGGCCGAGGTCGGCCAGGAACGCGGCGCGGTCGCCCTCCTCGAGCTGGGCAATCTCCGCCTCGATCGCCGCACACACCGGCACCACCTCGGCGCGCTCACTCGTGGCCAGCAGGCGGACCGCATCCAGATGGGGATTGCCGGTGAAGCCGTCCTCGCGGACGTTGGCCACGTACATCACAGGCTTGGCGGTCAGCAGCGGCAGTTCGCGCAGCTTCTGGCGCTCGAACTCATCCAGCTCCAGCGCACGGATCGGCTTGCCCTGGTCCAGGTGCGCGCGCAGGCGCTGCAGTGAATCGCGCCAGCGCAGGGCCTCCTTGTCGTTGGTCTTGGCCGCCCGCTCCGCACGCGCGAGGGCCTTCTCGACAGAATCGAGGTCGGCGAGCGCCAGCTCGGTGTTGATGATCTCGATGTCGGAGATGGGATCGACCCTCCCCGACACGTGGATCACGTCATCATCCTCGAAGCAGCGCACCACGTGGGCAATCGCATCCGTCTCGCGGATGTTGGCCAGGAACTGGTTGCCGAGCCCCTCGCCCTTGGACGCGCCGGCCACCAGGCCCGCGATGTCGACGAACTCCACGGTGGTGGGCAGGATCTTCTGTGGCTTGACGATAGCCGCCAGCGCATCGAGCCTCGGGTCGGGCACCGGCACCACGCCGACGTTCGGGTCGATGGTGCAGAACGGGTAGTTCTCGGCCGCGATCTGGGCGCGGGTGAGTGCGTTGAACAGGGTGGACTTGCCGACATTGGGCAGGCCCACGATTCCGCAGCGGATCGGCATGGCAGGAGCTCCTCAGCCCTCGCCCGCCGCGGCCGGCTGGGTGTGAAGGCGGTTCATGACCTTGTCTGCGCCCTCGGTGAGCAGGCGCGGAAATTCATTGGCAGCCCGGGCGACGGAATCGAGAATGGCCTCGTGTTCCTCGCGGGGCGCACGCCGCAACACGTAGTCGACCACCTCGTCGCGGTGACCCGGGTGACCGATGCCCAGCCGGAGCCGCCAGAAGTCGGCGCCGAGGTGGGTGATCAGGTCGCGGAGGCCATTGTGGCCGCCAGCCCCGCCGCCGAGCTTGAGCCGCACACCACCGACCGGCAGGTCCAGTTCGTCATGCGCCACCAGCACCTCGCCGACACCTACCTTCAGGTAATCGCAGAAGCCGCGCACCGGCCCTCCGCTGCGGTTCATGAAGGCCATCGGCTTGATCAGCCAGACCTCGTGTCCCGTGACGGCAATGCGGGTGGTTTCCGCATTCAGCCGCCGATCGGACTTCCACTGGCCGCCATGACGGACGGCCAGTTCATCCACCAGCCAGAAGCCGGCGTTGTGGCGGGTCTGGGCATACTCCGCTCCGGGG
>JAUMBX010000167.1:0-23539 GCA_032119515.1 Steroidobacteraceae bacterium
GCCACGCTCGTCCAGCACCGACTCGCAGTCGCCTGGATTGAAGTAGGTCCTGCGCCCGCCCTCGCCCTCGCGGTAGCAGACTTCGTTCAGGACCATGCCCTGGGTGAGCAGGTTGGCGAACGGTTCGTCCAGCGTGGTCAGGCCGCAATCGCGCATCACCCGGGTCCAGAACCGCGAGTACAGCAGGTGCAGGATGGCGTGTTCGATGCCACCGATGTACTGGTCCACCGGCATCCAGTAGGCAGCGCGCCCGTCCACCATCGACGTGCTGCTGTCGTGGCTCGCATAGCGGAAGAAATACCAGGACGAGTCCACGAAGGTATCCATGGTGTCGGTCTCGCGCCGGGCGGGCTTGCCACAGCGCGGACACGCACAGGCCAGGAACTCCTCCCGCTTCGCCAGCGGATTGCCCGAGCCATCGGGTACCAGATCGTCCGGCAGGACCACGGGCAGCTGGTCGTCCGGTACCGGGACGTCGCCACACTCCCCGCAGTGAATGATGGGAATGGGACAGCCCCAGTAGCGTTGGCGCGAGATGCCCCAGTCGCGCAAACGCCAGTTGACCTGTTTACGACCCAGGCCGAGCGACTCGAGGTCGGCAGCGATCGCGGCGACGGCCTCCTCATGGCTCATGCCATCGTAACGGCCGCTGTAGATGCACCGGCCCGGCTCCTGGTACCAGGCTTCCCAGGCTGCATCCGAATAGGCCCTGCCGTCGACGTCGATCACCTGGCGGATCGGCAGGCCGTACTTGAGGGCGAAAGCGAAATCGCGCTCATCGTGCGCCGGCACGCCCATCACGGCACCCTCGCCGTAGCCCATCAGCACGTAGTTGCCCACCCATACCGGCACGGGGTCGCCGGTCAGCGGATGGCGCACGCACAGGCCGGTGTCGATCCCCTTCTTGTCGAGGGTGGCCATGTCGGCTTCCATGACCGAACCACGCCGGCATTCCGCCACGAACTCGCGAACGGCCGGCCTGGTGGCCGCCGCCAGTTCGGCCAGCGGATGCTCGGCGGCCACGGCGACGAAGGTGGCCCCCATCAGGGTATCCGCCCGGGTGGTAAACACCCGCAGTTCACCCACGCGGCCATCCAACTCGTAGGGAAAGGCGATGTTGACGCCCGCGCTCTTGCCGATCCAGTTGGCCTGCATCACCCGCACGCGTTCCGGCCAGCCGGCAAGCCCGTCCAGCGCCCCCAGCAGCTCTTCCGCATGGCGGGTAATAGCCAGGTAATACATCGGGATCTCGCGCTTCTCGATGAGCGCGCCCGTGCGCCAGCCGCGGCCGTCGATCACCTGCTCGTTGGCCAGCACGGTCTGGTCCACCGGGTCCCAGTTCACCACCCCGGTCTTCTGGTAGGCGATGCCCTGCTCCAGCATGCGCAGGAAAAGCCACTGGTTCCAGCGATAGTACTCAGGACTGCAGGTGGCCAGCTCGCGCGACCAGTCGATGGCGAAGCCCAGCGACTTCAATTGCTGGCGCATGTAGCCGATGTTGTCCCAGGTCCAGCGCGCCGGTGGCACGCCATTGGCCATGGCCGCGTTCTCGGCAGGCAGACCGAAGGCATCCCAGCCCATGGGCTGCATGACGTTGTAGCCGCGCATGCGCATGAAGCGGGAGATGACGTCGCCAATGGTGTAGTTGCGGACGTGCCCCATGTGCAGCCGTCCGCTCGGGTAGGGAAACATGGACAGGCAGTAGTACTTGGGGCGGCTCGGGTCCTCGCGAACCTCGAAGCAGCGGGTGGACTCCCACAATGCGCGGGTCGACGCCTCGACGGCGGTCGGTTCGTAGCGTTCTTCGATCATGGGTGTGGAGGATAGCAGCGAGGATCATCCGAGCGCTCTACCCGCTGGGCCAGTCCGGCGACAATGGCCAGGGCCACGCACAGCAATAGCACGGGCCAGTTGCCCGTCCGGGCGTAGGGGGTGAGGCCCGCATGGGGTCGCGCCTCCGCGCGCAGCACCGCCGGAACAAACTGCTCTGCCCGGGCCCGCAGCCCACCGTCCGGGCCGATCACGGCGCTGATGCCGTTGGAAGTGGCCCGGACCAGGTAGCGGCCAGCCTCCAGGGCGCGGAAGCGGGCCATCTGCAGCTGCTGGTGCGGTGCATTGGAATCACCGAACCAGGCATTGTTGGTGACGTTGACGAGCAGGGTGGCTTCCTCGAGGACGGCGAGCTGCTCTGCGCCGTAGGCGTCCTCGTAGCAGATCGTCACGCCCACGCGCTGGCCGGCCACGCGCAGCGCAGGCTGCGACTCCGGCCCGGCCGTGAGATCGGAGTAGGCGAGGCTCATCAGCCGCATCCAGCGGCGAACCGTCGCCGGCACCGGGAAGAATTCTCCGAAGGGCACCAGCCTGCGCTTGTAGTACCAGGCGGGATCCTCGTCGCCGAGGGCGATGACCCCGTTGTAGACCTGGTCCTGGTTGGCGTCGTAGCGCAGCAGGCCGATCATGAGATGCGAACCGGCCCGCGCCGATTCGCGCCAGACGCCGGCCAGGAAGGGCATGGCCTGGTCGGCGAGCACCGGGAGCGCCGCCTCCGGCCACACGATCAGCCTCGCACCGAGTGCCTGTCGGTTCAGGTCCTGGTAGAGCTCCAGGGTACGCCGACGGTGCGCTGCATCCCACTTGAGGTCCTGGGGCACCGCGCCCTGGACCACGGCGACCTCCAGCTCATCTCCCGCCACCGTGGTCCAGGCCCGGCCCTGCAGCGCGGCCGCCGCCACCCAGGTGACGACCAGCATCAACAGGGCGGCCACCCGCTGGCGACGGGTACCCACCGCGACGGCCAGCGCGCCGCCTGCCGTCAGTGCCGCAGCGAGCCCCACCAGGTGGATGCCTCCCACGGGTGCCAGGCCGCCCAGCGGAGAGTCGATGTGTGCATAGCCCGCCTGAAGCCAGGGAAATCCGCTCAGCACCCAGCCACGGGCCCATTCCACCAGCACCCAGGCGGCGGGCGCCACTACCAGCCAGCGCAATGGTCCGGAGCGCGGCGTCAGCTTCACCACCGTCCAGCCCAGCAGCGCGTACCAACCGGCCATGATGGCAACCAGCCCGAGCAGCAGCACGCCCGCCAGCCAGGCCGGCGCCCTGCCAAAGACGTAGACCGCGGTGAAGATCCAGTAGGCGCCGGCCAGGAACAGGCCGGCGCCCCAGGTGAAGCCATACAGCGCTGCCCGCCGTGCCGAGACGGATTCCCAGGTCCAGAACAGACCAGCCATGCAGACCGGACCCAGCAGGTACAGGCCGGCAGGCGCGAAGGACAGTGAACAGGCCGCACCCAGGGCCAGAGCCAGCCAGGGCGTCGCCCGGGCCCCGTTGAGGTTCATCACTCCTCGGTGCGGCGAGGCTCGAATCCAGCCGGCGGCTGGACCCGGAGCAGGTCAATGCGGCGGCGGTCGGCGCGCAGCACCTTGAACTCGAACCCTGTCAGGGAGGCCTGCTCGCCCCGCTTGGGCAGGCGCCCGAACTGGTGCATCACCAGCCCGCCGATGGTGTCGAACTCCTCGTCGCTGAAATCGCTGCCGAAGAATTCGTTGAAGTCCTCGATGAGGGTGAGCGCATGGACGAGAAACGCCCCGTCGGCGTCGCGACGGATGGTCTGGTCCTCCTCGATGTCGTATTCGTCCTCGATGTCACCGACGATCTCCTCGATGACGTCCTCGATGGTCACCAGGCCCGCCACACCGCCGTATTCGTCGACCACCACGGCCATGTGGTTGCGGCTGCCGCGGAATTCCTTGAGCAGCACGTTGACGCGCTTGCTCTCGGGAACGAACACCGCCGGCCTCAGGACCTCCCGCATGTCGAAGCTGGCCGGGTCACCCTCGGCGTAGTGGCGCAGGAGATCCTTGGCCAGCAGCAGCCCGACCACCTGGTCGCGATCCTCGCCAATGACGGGAAAGCGCGAATGCCCGGACTCCACGATGATCGGCAGCAGGCTTGCGGGCGGTGCGTCGCGGTCCAGCACCACCATCTGGGAACGGGGGATCATGATGTCGCGCACCTGCAGGTCGGCCACCTCCATCACGCCCTCGATCATGGCCAGCGCGTCCGCATCGACGAGGCCGTCGGCACCCGCGAGCCGCAGCAACTCGGTCAACTCGTCGCGGCTGCGCGGCTTGGCGGCCTCCAGCAGGCGCCGGCGCCAGCCCCTGCTGCCCTGCTGACTGCTCATGGTTTTTCTCCCAGGTAAGGATCGGGGAAGCCGAGTCCGGACAGGATACCCGCCTCCTCACGCTCCATGCGTTGCGCTGCGCGCGGCAGCTCGTGCGTGCGTCCCAACAGGTGCAGGACGCCATGCACGATCAGGTGGGCCCAGTGCGCGCGTGCGGACTTGCCCTGTTCGCGGGCCTCACGAGCCACCACGGGAGCGCAGATCACGACGTCCCCGAGGTGATGGTCCGACCGCAGGTCCCAGCCGGGGAAGGCGAGTACGTTGGTGGCGCGATCGCGGCCGCGAAATCGGCGATTGAGGCGCCGGCCCTCGGCAGCGGAGACCACGCGGATGCCCAGCCACCCACCCAGACCCTGGGTGCCCAGCGCAGCGAGCGCCCAGGCCCGCAAGCTGACTGCCGCGGGCGCCCAGGGACGGCGCGTTCCGTACTGCACGATGACCCGCGCGGTCATGCCCCCTCTCCCCCTGGGGTCGCCCGCTCGTAGGCCTCCACGATGCGCGCCACCAGCACATGACGGACCACGTCACGCGCCGTGAAGCGACTGAAGGCGATGCCCGGGACCTTGGCCAGGACATCGGAGGCATGCCGCAAGCCGGAGGGCCTGCCAGAGGGCAGGTCGGTCTGGGTGAGGTCGCCGGTGACCACGGCACGCGAGCCGAAGCCGATGCGGGTCAGGAACATCTTCATCTGCTCGACCGTGGTGTTCTGGGCCTCGTCGAGGATGATGAACGACTCGTTCAGGGTGCGGCCCCTCATGAAGGCCAGCGGGGCCACCTCGATCACGTTGCGCTCCATCAGTCGCGCCACGCGCTCGAAGCCGATCATTTCGTAGAGGGCGTCGTACATCGGCCGCAGGTAGGGATCGACCTTCTGGGCCATGTCGCCGGGCAGGAAGCCCAGACGCTCGCCGGCCTCCACCGCCGGCCGCACCAGGACGATCCTGCGCACCGCCTCGCGCTGCAGGGCTTCCACGGCACAGGCCACCGCCAGGTAGGTCTTGCCGGTTCCGGCAGGGCCTATCCCGAAGGTGAGGTCGTGTTCGCGGATGTTGATCAGGTAGCGGGCCTGGTTGGCACCGCGGCCCCGGACCAGGCCCCGCTGGATCCTGACCACTGGCTGGTCGGGATCGTCATGGACCTCCATGGTCACCTCGCTGAGCGCCAGGTGGACGTCTTCGGCGGTCACCGGACCCTGTCGGGCACGCATCGCGAGGGACTTGAGGACCTCGGCCCCGGCGTCGGCCATGGCCCCGGTGAGGCTGAACTGGTCGCCACGCCTGCGGATCTCGACACCCAGACGGTCCTCGATCTGGCGCAGGTGCCCATCCAGCGGGCCACAGACCGCCGCCAGGCGCTCGTTGCCGGCGCCCTCTAGCGATACCTCACGGTGGGCTGCTGGCTCCACGCCGGCCTCAGGCGCTCTGGACCGCGGACGCATCCGGGACCGGGAGCCGACCTCGCAGCGAGTTCGGCAGCGCCTCGGTGACCTGCAGGTCCACGAACTGGCCGATCAGGCTGGCCGGCCCGTCGAAGTTCACCCAGCGCATGTTTTCAGTCCTGCCCGACAGCTGCCCGGGATCCTTGCGCGACGGCCTTTCCACCAGCACGCGCTGCAGCGTGCCCACCATCTCCCGGCTGATCTGCAGGGCCTGCTGGTTGATGCGATGCTGGAGCAGTTCCAGCCGGCGCTGCTTCACCTCGCGGGGCACGTCGTCCTCCAGGGCCGCGGCGGGCGTACCCGGACGCCGGCTGTAGATGAAGCTGAAGCTCTGGTCGAAGCCCACGTCGGCCACCAGCTGCAGGGTCTGCTCGAAGTCCCGCTCCGTCTCCCCGGGGAAGCCAACGATGAAATCCGACGACAGGCTGATGCCGGGGCGGGCCTCGCGCAGGCGGCGGATCTTCTGCTTGTACTCGAGGGCGGTGTAGCCGCGCTTCATCATGGCCAGTACCCGGTCGGAACCGCTCTGCACGGGCAGGTGGAGGTAGGAGGCGAGTTTCGGCACCTCGGCATAGGCCTCGACCAGGCTGTCGGTGAACTCCAGCGGATGGGAGGTGGTGAAGCGGATGCGCTCGATGCCCTCGATGCGGGCGACCAGCCGGATGAGGGTGGCCAGGTCGGCCTCGTCACCATCAGCCATGGGGCCTCGGTAGGCATTCACGTTCTGCCCCAGCAGCATGATCTCCCGCACACCCTGACCGGCCAGGGAGCCAACCTCTGCCATCACCTGTTCCAGGGGCCGGCTGACCTCCTCGCCCCGGGTGTAGGGCACCACGCAGAAGCTGCAGTACTTGCTGCAGCCCTCCATGATCGATACGAAGGCGGCAGCACCCTCGGCACGCGGCTCGGGCAGGCGGTCGAACTTCTCGATCTCGGGAAAGGAGATGTCCACCTGCGCCCGGCCGTTGCGCTGGACCGAGCTGAGCATCTCGCCGAGGCGATGGATGGTCTGGGGACCGAACACCAGGTCCACGAACGGGGCACGCCGCAGCAGCGCATCGCCCTCCTGGCTGGCGACGCAGCCGCCCACCCCGATCACCAGGCTCGGCCGTGCCTGCTTCAGGAGCCGCCAGCGGCCGAGGTGGGAGAACACCTTTTCCTGCGCCTTCTCGCGGACCGAACAGGTGTTGAGGAGCACGACGTCGGCCTGTGCAGGGTCGTCGGTCGGCAGCAGGCCGTGAGACTCCCTGAGGACGTCCTGCATCCTCTGCGAGTCGTACTCGTTCATCTGGCAGCCGAAGGTGGAGACGTAGAGCCTGCCTGACATCAGAGACCGGGCCCGACCTGCGGGCTCGTAGGTGAAAAAGGGCGATAAGGGTAGCTTTTTCGCGCCCGCAAATGAAGGGCCGCGCCGCCGTCCCGAAACCGGGTGAGCGGCCCAAGCCCTTGTCCCGAAAGGATCCTAGAAGGGGATGTCGTCGTCGAATTCATCCCCGCCGCCGGCCGGACTCCCCCCGCCCTGGGTCGCTTCCCGGGCCGGTGCCTCACGGGGCTCGTAACCGCCCCCCTGGGACTGGCCACCTCCCTTGCCGCCGAGCATCTGCATTTCGTTGGCCACGATCTCGGTGGAATAGCGATCGTGACCCTCCTTGTCCTGCCACTTGCGGGTACGCAGCTTGCCCTCGACGTAGACCTGCGAGCCCTTGCGCAGGTATTCAGCGGCGATCTCGGCCAGACGATCGAACATGACCACCGTATGCCACTCGGTGTTTTCCTTGTTCTCGCCCGTCTGGCGATCGCGCCACTGGTCGGTGGTGGCGAGCCTGAGATTCACCACGCTCTTGCCGCTGGGCATGGCCCGGGTCTGCGGATCCTGCCCGAGATGACCGACCAGGATGACCTTGTTGATGCCTCTTGCCATGACCTGAATCCTTTGCTGTTTGCCTTGAGCAGGAAGCCATTCTAGTCGCTGCCCGGCTCCGCGGACACCCACAAAAAAGACCGTCTACGCCCCGATTCTCCAGGCCCAGGGGCTATCTGCACCGGCGCCTGCGCCGGTATCCTTGGCGGTTACCGAATAACGGCCATATTCCCCATGACCACCCAGACCATCAGGATACGCGGCGCCAGGACCCATAACCTGCGGTCCATCGACCTCGACCTCCCGCGTGACCGCCTGATCGTCCTGACCGGGCTGTCGGGCTCGGGCAAGTCCTCACTGGCCTTCGACACCATCTATGCCGAGGGGCAGCGTCGCTACGTCGAGTCGCTCTCGGCCTACGCTCGCCAGTTCCTGTCGATGATGGAGAAGCCGGACCTCGACCTCATCGACGGCCTCTCGCCGGCCATCTCGATCGAGCAGAAGTCGACCTCGCACAACCCGCGCTCCACGGTCGGCACGGTCACGGAGATCCACGATTACCTGCGGTTGCTCTACGCGCGGGCCGGCATCCCCCGCTGCCCGGACCACCTGGTGGACCTCTCGGCGCAGACGGTCAGCCAGATGGTGGACCAGGTACTCAAGCTGCCCGAGGGCACGCCACTGGCCCTGCTGGCCCCGGTGGTGCGCGAGCGCAAGGGTGAGCACCTGCAGGTGATCGAGGAGCTGAGGGGACGCGGCTTCGTGAGGGCGCGCATCGACGGCAAGCTGGTGGAGATCGACGAGGCCCCCAAGCTGGACCTGCGACGCAAGCACACCATCGAGGCCGTGGTGGACCGCTTCAAGGTACGGCCGGACCTCGCCCAGCGACTGGCAGAGTCCTTCGAGACCGCGCTGCGGGTCGGTGAGGGGGTGGCCCAGGTCACCTTCCTCGACGAGCCGAAACGGCAGGAGCTGGTTTTTTCGGACAAGTTTGCCTGCACCGCCTGTGGCTACTCGCTGTCGGAGCTCGAGCCCAGGCTGTTCTCCTTCAACAACCCCGCGGGCGCCTGCCCCACCTGCGACGGTCTCGGAGTGAAACAGTTCTTCGACCCGGCTCGCGTGGTGGGCCAACCCTCGCTGTCGCTGGCCGGCGGTGCGGTCCGGGGCTGGGACCGACGCAACGCCTACTACTACCAGATGGTGCTCGCCCTGGCCGAACACTATGGCTTCGATCCGGAGTCGCCCTGGGAGGCATTGGCCGACCGGTCGCGCGAGGTCGTGCTCTACGGCAGCGGCCGCGAGGAAATCAACTTCAACTACTTCGACTCGCGCGGGCGGACCGTGCAGCGCCGCCACCGTTTCGAGGGCGTCATCAACAACCTCGAGCGCCGCTACCGGGAGACCGACTCGATGGCGGTCCGCGAGGAGCTGTCGCGCTACCTGGGCACCCGCAGCTGCCCGGAATGCGAAGGGGCCAGGCTGACCCGCTCCGCACGTCATGTCTACGTCGGCGGCCGCTCTCTCCCCGATATCTCTGCCCTGTCGGTGGGCCGCGCGCTGGCGTTCTTCGGCGAACTGCAGCTCGAAGGCTGGCGGGGCGAGATCGCCACCAAGGTGGTCAAGGAGGTGTCGGACCGGCTCGGCTTCCTGGTCAACGTGGGACTGGACTATCTGACCCTCGACCGCAGCGCGGAGACCCTCTCGGGTGGCGAGGCGCAGCGGATCCGGCTCGCGAGCCAGATTGGCTCCGGCCTGGTCGGGGTCATGTACATCCTCGACGAGCCCTCCATCGGACTCCATCAGCGCGACAATCAGCGGCTGCTGGACACGCTCCACCGCCTGAGGGACATCGGCAACACCGTGATCGTGGTCGAGCACGACGAGGACGCCATCCGTCAGGCCGATCACGTGGTGGACCTGGGCCCCGGTGCCGGCGTCCATGGCGGCCGCATCGTCGCGCAGGGCACGCCCACCCAGGTGGCTGCCGAGCCGGACTCGGTGACCGGCCAGTTCCTGTCGGGACGGCGCGCCATCCAGGTGCCCGCCAGGCGCCGCGCGCGCGACTCCCAGCGCGCGCTGCGGGTGGTGGGTGCGACCGGCAACAATCTGCAGGACGTCACGGTCGCCTTCCCGCTGGGCCTGATGACCTGCGTCACCGGCGTCTCGGGCTCGGGCAAGTCCACGTTGGTCAACGACACCCTGTATCGCCAGGTGGCGATACACCTCAACGGCAGCTCACAGGACAGTGCGCCCTGCCGCGCCATCGAGGGCCTGGAGGCCGTTGACCGGGTGATCGACATCGACCAGAGCCCGATCGGCCGGACGCCACGCTCCAACCCGGCCACCTATACCGGTCTGTTCACCCCGATCCGCGACCTGTTCGCGGCGAGCCCGGAGGCCCGCTCGCGCGGTTACCAGCCGGGCCGCTTCAGCTTCAACGTCAAGGGTGGCCGATGCGAGGCCTGCCAGGGAGACGGCGTGCTGCAGGTCGAAATGCACTTCCTGCCGGACGTCTACGTCCCCTGTGACGTATGCAAGGGCAAGCGCTACAACCGTGAGACCCTCGAGGTGCACTTCAAGGGGCGCAGCATCCATGACGTCCTTGAAATGACCGTCGAGGATGCCCTGGCTTTCTTCCAGGCCATACCGGTGGTGGCCGGCAAGCTGCAGACTCTAATGGACGTGGGCTTGTCCTACCTGCGTCTCGGTCAGAACGCCACGACGCTCTCCGGGGGCGAAGCCCAGCGCGTCAAACTGGCCAAGGAACTCTCCAAGCGCGCGACCGGTCGCACCCTTTACATCCTGGACGAGCCAACCACAGGCCTGCACTTCCATGATGTGGAACAGTTGTTGGGCGTGCTGCATCGCCTGCGTGACGAGGGCAACACCGTGGTGGTGATCGAACACAACCTGGACGTCATCAAGACAGCCGACTGGATCGTGGACCTGGGTCCCGAGGGCGGCGACGGCGGCGGGCGGATCATCGCCGAGGGCACACCCGAGGAGGTGGCCAGCTCGGGCCTCGGCCACACCGCGCCCTACCTGGCACGGTCCCTGGGCAGCAAGCCCACCAAGGGCCGGCGCCGTGGCTAGCCGTGCAGCCTGGCTGGCCTGCCTGACGCTGCTGCCCTCGCTGGCCGCCGCTGCGCCCACCGTCGAGCAGGCCTGGCTGAGAGCCACCCCACCCGGCGCGATGATGGGTGCGGGGTACCTGGTGATCGACAACAGCTCAGGGGCTGCCGATCGCCTGCTGGCGGCCACGGTAGAGGGTGTTCCGTCAGTGGAGATTCACCGCACGGTGATCGTCGACGGCATGGCCAGGATGCGTCGCGCGGAGCCGCTGGACGTTCCCGCCGGCCAACGCGTCGTCCTCGAGCCGGGAGGCCTGCACCTGATGCTGATGGGCCTCACCGAACCGCTGGTGGCAGGGCAGCTCAGGATGCTCGAACTTCGGTTCGAGTCTGGCCTGGTCAGCGTGACAGCCGAGGTTTCCCCCGCCACGCGAAGCTCCGCCAGCAAGGCTCAATAACCGGCCGCGTGCCCATCCTTGCGGGACTCCGAGGCGCCCACGTAGCCGCCGCCGGGGGAATCCCTGCGTATGGCCTGGTAGCCACCGAAGTCGCCGCGCTCCGGCGCGAGCCGATGCCCCCGGCGGAGCAGCTCCTCGATCACTGCTGGGTCGAAGCCCTCCTCCAGTGCCAGCTCACCACCGTCGGTCATCCGTTCGTCCGTCGGCTGGCTGGAGCCGTCGTGGCGCAGGCGCGGCGCGTCGCCCGCCTCCTGGAGGTTCATGCCGAAATCGACCAGGTTCACGATGACCTGCACGTGGCCCTGAGGCTGCATGTCGCCTCCCATCAGTCCGAAACTGATCAGGGGCTGACCGGCCTTCGTGACGAAGGCCGGGATGATGGTGTGGAAGGGTCGCTTGCCGGGCTCCAGCACGTTGGGATGACCCGGTGTCAGCGAGAACATCTCGCCGCGGTCCTGGAGCACGAAACCCAGCTCGCCCGGGGTCATGCCGGAACCCATGCCGCGGTAGTTGCTCTGGATGAGCGAGACCATCATGCCGTTGGCATCGGCTGCCGTGAGATAGACCGTATCCGAGCGCGCACCGGGCATATCGCCGGCGGGAAAGGCGGCAGCCGCCCTGGCCGGGTCGATCAGCGCGCGTCGCTCACTGGCGTAGTCCTTGGAGAGCAGGCGCTCGAGGGGAATCTCGGCAAAGTCCGGATCCGCATAGAACCGAGCGCGGTCCTCGAAGGCGAGCTTCTTGGCCTCGGCAAGCAGGTGCAGGTAATCGGCGCTGCCAAAACCCATGCCGGCGAGGTCAAAGCCCTCCAGGATGTTGAGCATCTGCAGGGCAGCAATGCCCTGCCCGTTCGGCGGAAGCTCCCACACCGTATAGCCGCGGTACTCCGTGGAGACGGGCTCCACCCACTCCGAGCGATGCCCGGCCAGGTCCTCATAGCTCAGGAATCCGCCCTGGGCCTGGACGTATTTGGCGATGCTGCGCGCGATGTCTCCGCGATAGAAGACATCCCTCCCCTCCTGGGCAAGGCGGCGATACGTGGCGGCCAGGCGCGGATTCCTGAACACCTCACCTTTGCCGGGTGCCCGTCCACCCGGCATGAAGGTTTCGCGGAAGCCCGGGTATTCCTCCAGCAGGCGCGCATTGCGTTGCCAGGCATCGGCAATGACCTCGGTCACCGGGAAACCGCGCTCGGCATAGGCGATGGCCGGCTGCAGCAAGGCCTCCATCGGCAGGCGACCGAATCGCGCGTGAAGTTCAAACCAGCCATCGACCGCACCCGGCACCGTGACCGGCAACGGCCCGCGGGGCGGAATGGCCTTCATGCCCCGCTCCTGGAAGTAGGCGAGCTCGAGTGACCGGGGCGAGCGGCCACTCGCGTTCAGCCCATGCAACCGGCTCGTCTCAGGATCCCAGACGATGGCGAACAGGTCGCCACCGATGCCACAGCCGGTCGGCTCCACGAGGCCGAGCACTGCATTCGCCGCGATGGCTGCATCGACTGCAGAGCCTCCCCGACGCAGGATCTCGAGCGCCGTGGAGGTCGCCAGCGGCTGGCTGGTCGCCGCCATGGCATCGGGTGCCATCACCTCAGAGCGGGTGGCAAACGGCAGGCCCACCGCACGCTGGCCGGCCACCGACTCAGCCCAGGGCACGCAGGCCATCAGGGCGGCGCAGACGGCGAACAGGGCAGCAGTTCCTGGGGGCACGGCGCACTCCTTCAGCGTGGTGTGGCAAGGTCTCAGGTTCCACCGGGGGCAGAGCGAAAGCTGTGGCGTAGCTCTCCGCCCTGCCTGCGCAGGGTGTAGCGCCCTCCGGTGTGGCCGCTGATGACCGAGCGCCAGAATGCTGCTGCCACAGGGTCGCGGGCCGAGCCACTGACCTGCCAGGGGCCCGTAAAGCGCCTGAAGAGCAGGTGGGCCGCCTCGCGGCCCAGCCCACGCCGCCGGGCAGTGACCGCCACGTAGAAGTCGGTCAACAGGTAACTCATCTGGAGTTTCTCACCCGGCATGGGCTCACGCTGGATCCTTGCAAAACCCACTTTTTCCTGGTCGCGAAGGATCACCAGCGCGAGGCTGCTCAGTTCGCTGAACCAGTGCGTGGCCAGCTCCTCGCGCAGCACATCGGCGGAGGGTCCGATGAACTGGCCACCTGCGCCTCCCACTGCGAGGTCGGCGACATACAGCGGGTAACTGTCGAGAATCCATTGCCGGTCTCCGGCCGATGAATTCGCATCGCGGATCCGAACCGTCATTGCTGGCGCCCCAAAAAACGAAAACCGGGCGGCGTCGCGGGTACTCCGCGCCATCCGCCCGGCCAAGATTGCCTTGAAAGACAGTCTTACTCGGTGGGGGCAGCCTCGCCCTCGGCAGGAGCAGCCTCACCCTCGGCAGGAGCAGCCTCACCCTCGGCGGCGGCTTCGCCTTCAGCAGCCATGCCCTCATCGGCAGGCATCACCTCTTCGACCGGAGCAGCGGCCTCGGCAGCCGGCTCCTCCACAGGCATCGCCTCTTCCTTCTTTGCGCAGGCCCCAAGGATCAAGGCCAGCGCCACGGCGCCAAAAATCTTCGAAGTCATTTTCTTTACCCCGGTACAGTTTGAGAGAGTTTAGAGAGTAGGATCCATCGCTCACTCCGTCGGAACCAGACGCTGTCAAGGCGTCCCGATCCGGCGAAGCTGCGCAATTTTAGTGGTTTTTGGCTATTTTTCAATGCAACCTGTCTAGAAATCAGCAATTTTTTTGTTGGAGAGGCGTCGATGATGGATTTCCCAGCACTCTACAGTGCCCATCTGAAGGAGTTGACCCGGCGCCTGAACACCTGCCTGGATGGCTCCGGCTTCCACGGAACCCTGATCCCGGCAGGCAAGGCGCCCCTGGTTTTTCGCGACGATCTGCATTACCCCTACCGGCCCAACCCCTGGTTCTGCCAGTGGTGTCCGGAGCCCAGCAGCGGCAGCCTCATCGTCGTTCGCCCAGGCGAACGCCCCCTTCTCATCTTCCGGCAGGAGGCGGATTACTGGCACCTGCCGCCCGTGGAGCCCTCGGGTTCCTGGGTCTCGGCCTGGGACGTCAGGGTGGTGCGGAGCGGACTGGAGGCCAGGGAGGCCGTCCCGCCTGCCAACTACGCCCTGCTCGGTGAGCCCGATCTGGATTGGGAGGGGCTGGCCGAGCCCAACCCGGCGCGGGTACTGGATGGCCTCGAGTATCTCCGGGGGAACAAGACTGCCTACGAGCTGTCCTGCCTCGCGGAGGCAAGCCTCAAGGCGGCACGGGGCCACCTTGCCGCTGAGCGTGCGTGGCGCGACGGGGGTTCGGAATTCGACGCCCATCTCGCCTACTGCGCCGCGGCCGGACAGCGCGACGATGAGCTGCCCTACCGGAACATCATCGGCTTCGACCGGCACGGGGCAGTGCTGCACTATCAACACCTCGAGCGGGAACGGCCGGCGATTTCGCGCAGTTTCCTGATCGATGCGGGCGCCTCGGCGGCTGGCTATGCCGCCGACATCACGCGCACCTGGGTCGCCGATGCCGGTGACTTCGCAGACCTGGTCGCGGCGCTGGACGAGTGCCAGCAACGCCTTGCCGGAGGCGTTCGGCCGGGCCGGGATTTTCGCGAACTGCACCTGGATGCGCACCTGGAGATCGGGCAGCTGCTGTCGGCAGCCGGCCTGGCCAGATGCAGCGCGGAGGCCGCCGTCGATTCCGGGGTTACCCGGACCTTCTTTCCGCACGGCCTTGGCCACCTGCTCGGCCTGCAGGTGCATGACGTGGCCGGCACACGCGCCGCCGGGACCGGAGAGATCCCCCGCCCCGAGGGGCATCCCTTCCTGCGCCTGACCAGGACCCTGGAGGAAGGCAGCGTGGTGACCATCGAGCCCGGCATCTATTTCATCGATCTGCTACTGGCAGAGGCCCGCGCAGATGCCCGCTCCCCGCTGATCGACTGGGGCAAAGTGGACGTGTTATACCCCTATGGCGGGGTGCGGATAGAAGACAACGTCGTGGCCCTGGGGAAAGGGCCACGCAACCTCACTCGAGAGGCCTTTGCGGCCCTCGGATCCTGACTCAGGCCCACTGGCTCAGGCCACTGCCTTGCGCTTGCGGGGTTTGGCTTCGGCGGACGCCGCCTCAACCTTGGGCTTGCGGGTACGCTTGGCCGGCGCCTTCTCAGCGGGGGCTGCCTCGCTCACGCCTGCCTCGGCAGGACCATCGACCAGCTGCATCAGCGCCATCGACGCCGAATCACCCGGCCGCGGTTCCATTTTCAGGATGCGGGTGTAGCCGCCGGCACGCTTGCCAAAGCGAGGTCCGATGTCACCGAAGAGCTTCTCCACCAGCCCGGCATCGCGCAACTGGGCGAAGGCCCGTCGCCTGGCGGCGAGGTTGTCGACCTTGCCGAGGGTGATCAGCGGCTCGACGACACGCCTCAGCTCCTTGGCCTTGGGCAGAGTGGTGCGGATGGTCTCGTAGCGCAGCAGCGCTGCGGCCAGATTACGCATCAGCGCCTTGCGGTGCGATGCATTACGCGAGAGTTGACGACCGGACAGATGATGACGCATGGCAGTGGGTTCCCGTGCCGGCCGCTCAGGCCGACCTCAATTCCTCTTCCCGACGCAGGCTTGCCGGTGGCCAGCCCTCTACACGCATGCCCAGTGCCAGCCCGTGGCTGTCCAGCACTTCCTTGATCTCGGTCAATGACTTCTTGCCAAGGTTGGGCGTACGCAGCAGCTCGACCTCGGTGCGCTGCACCAGGTCACCGATGTAGTGGATATTCTCCGCCTTCAGGCAGTTCGCGCTGCGCACGGTGAGCTCAAGCTCATCGACAGGCCTCATCAGGATCGGATCGGGTAGCGGGCCCATCGGCTGTGACGTGATCTCCCCTTGGCCCTCGAGTTCCACGAACACGTTGAGTTGATCCTTGAGGATGGCGCCGGCTCGGCGGATGGCCTCTTCCGGATCGATGGTGCCGTTGGTCTCGATGTCGAGGATCAGCTTGTCGAGGTCGGTACGCTGCTCGACGCGGGCCGACTCCACGCCATAGGTGACTCGCCGCACAGGCGAAAATGAGGCGTCGAGCTGCAAACGGCCGATCGGCCTGGTCTGTTCCTCGAACTCGATCCGCTGCACCGCCGGACGGTAACCGCGGCCCCGCTCGATACGCAGGGTCATGTTGAAGTCGATCGGCTTGGTCAGCGTGGCGAGCACCAGATCCGGGTTGAGGATCTCCACGTCATGATCGCCCTGGATGTCACCCGCGGTCACCGGACCGGGGCCCTTCTTGTGAAGGCGCAGTTCCGTCTCGTTGCGCGAGTGCATGCGGATCGCGATGCCCTTCAGGTTGAGGAGGATGTCGACGACGTCCTCCTGTACACCCTCGATGCTGGTGTACTCGTGGAGCACACCGTCGATCTCGACCTCGGTGACTGCGCACCCGGGCATTGATGACAGCAGCACGCGTCGAAGCGCATTGCCGAGGGTGTGGCCAAAGCCGCGCTCGAAAGGCTCGATCACGATTCGAGCATGGCGCGGAGCCAGGGTCGAGACCCTGACCGACTTGGGCTTGAGGAATTCCGTGGCGGATCGCTGCATGACCGTCACCTGCTACTTTGAGTAAAGCTCGACGACGAGATTTTCGTTGATATCGGGCAGGATCTGGTCGCGATCAGGTAGCGACTTCAGGGTGCCGGACAACTTCTTCTCGTCAACCTCGATCCAGTCCGGAAATCCGACCTGGGTCGCTATGGCCAGCGCAGAGGAGATACGGGCCTGCTCACGGGACTTCTCCCGCACCGACACCATATCCCCGGGCCTGCACTGATAAGAGGGAACGTTCACGGGCTGGCCGTTGACCTCGACCGCCTTGTGGCTCACCAGCTGGCGGGCCTCGGCGCGGGTGGCAGCAAAGCCCATCCGATACACGACGTTGTCCAACCGGGCCTCGAGGTAACGCAGGAGGTTCTCACCAGTGGAGCCGGGTCGGCCGGCGGCCTTCACGTAATAGTTGTGGAACTGCCGCTCGAGCACCCCGTACATACGCCTCAGCTTCTGCTTCTCGCGCAGCTGCAGGCCGTAGTCGGACAGGCGCGTGCGGCGCTCACCCTTTATGCCGCCCGGCGGGACGGCGAGCTTGCACTTGCTCTCGAGCGGCTTGACGGCGCTCTTCAGGAACAGGTCAGTGCCCTCGCGACGCGAGAGCTTGCACTTGGGACCGAGATACCTTGCCATGACTGGACTTCCTCAGACCCGCCGCTTCTTGGGCGGGCGGCAACCATTGTGGGGAATCGGGGTCACGTCAGCGATGCTGGAAACCTTCAGGCCGCAGCCGTTCAGGGCCCGCACGGCAGACTCGCGACCCGGACCCGGACCCTGCACCCGTACTTCGACGGTGCGCAGGCCATATTCCTGGGCGGCCGTGCCGGCCTTCTCCGCTGCCACCTGGGCAGCAAAGGGTGTGCTCTTGCGCGAACCGCGAAATCCTGAGCCGCCCGACGTCGCCCAGGCCAGAGTGTTGCCCTGCCTGTCGGTAATCGTGACGATCGTGTTGTTGAAGGAGGCGTGGACGTGCGCAATGCCATCCGACACCTGACGCTTCGCCTTTTTGCGCGCCTTGCTGGCAGCCGACCCTGACGGTTTATCAGCCATCTTGTTTCATCACCTGGACTGGGACCTATAAGTACCGGCCGACACGGCCGGCCTGAATCACTTCTTGCCCGGCTGGGCCTTGCCCTTGATCGCCGCCCGACGCGGGCCCTTGCGGGTCCTGGCGTTGGTACGCGTGCGCTGACCGCGCGCCGGCAAACCTTTGCGATGGCGAACACCACGGTAGGCACCAAGGTCCATGAGACGCTTGATGGCCATGGCGTTCTCCCGCCGCAGGTCACCCTCGACAATGAGTTTGGCCACCGCACCACGCAGCGCGGCGACTTCGCCCTCCGTCAGGTCGCGCACCTTGGTGGAGGGATTGACCCCTGCCGCCTCGCAGATGGTCTGGGACGTCGTCCGGCCAATGCCGTAGACGTGCGTCAGACCAATCACGATGTGCTTGTTCACCGGGATGTTGATGCCGGCGATACGTGCCATGCTTACCTGCCTCTACGCCGCGGAAAACGCAGCAGTATATCTGAAAAACACTGGAATTCCAAGCTCAGCCCTGCCGCTGTTTGTGGCGGGCGTCCGAAGAACAGATGACCCTCACCACCCCGCGGCGGCGCACGATCTTGCAGTTCTTGCAGATTTTCTTCACCGAAGGACGAACCTTCATGACCTGTCTCCCGGGGCCCTCGGCCCGTCAACGAGGCGAACCGGAGCGGCCGTAGCCACGCAGGTTCGCCTTCTTCATCAAACCCTCGTACTGATGCGACATCAGGTGTGCCTGCAGCTGAGCCATGAAATCCATGGCCACCACTACCAGGATCAGGAGCGACGTGCCTCCGAAATAAAACGGCACCCTGGCATAAGCAGTGAGCAATTCCGGCATCAGGCACACGGCAGTCACGTACAAGGCGCCCCACACGGTCAGCCTCGTCAGCACCTTGTCGATGTATTCGGCGGTCTGCGGGCCCGGACGGATACCGGGAATGAAGGCGCCGCCCTTTTTCAGGTTCTCGGCGGTCTCCCGCGAATTGAACACCAGCGCCGTGTAGAAGAAACAGAAAAAGATGATCAGCCCGGCATACAGCAGCATGTGCAAAGGCTGCCCATAACCCAGTGCAGCGGCCAGGTTCTGCAGGGTTGCGCCCCAGCCACCCTCTTCCTGGGCGCCGGAGGCAAAGAAACTGGCCAGCGTCGCCGGAAACAGCAGCAGGGAAGAGGCGAAGATCGGGGGAATCACGCCCGACATGTTGAGCTTGAAGGGCAGGTGACTGGTCTGCCCGGCGTAGACCTTGCGCCCGACCTGCCGCTTGGCGTAATTGACGGGGATTCGTCGCTGGCCACGCTCCACGAACACGACGAACGCTGTCACTGCGAGGATCAGGAGGAGCAGCAGCATGCCGAATGCGGGGTTCATCTCGCCCGAGCGCACCTGCTCCAGGGTGCCCCCGATCGCGGAGGGCAATCCGGCAATGATGCCGGCGAGGATGATCATCGAGATGCCGTTGCCGATGCCACGCTCGGTGATCTGCTCACCCAGCCACATCAGGAACATGGTGCCTGCTGCAAGGGTGACGGTACCCATCAGGATGAACTGCCAGCCCGGCGACAGGGCCACGCCCTGGTTCTGGAAGGCCGTGGCGGCGCCGAAACCCTGAAAGATTGCCAGCACGAAGGTGAAGTAGCGGGTCCACTGCGTCAGCTTGCGCCGACCTGCCTCGCCCTCCTTCTTGATCGCTGCCATGCTGGGCACGACGACCGCCATCATCTGGATGATGATCGAGGCCGAGATATAGGGCATCACGCCCATGGCAAAGATCGACAGGCGGGACAGCGCTCCGCCGGAGAACATATTGAACAGCCCGAGGATGGTCCCTTCCTGCTGCTCGAACAGGCGAGCCATTGCCGCCATGTCGAGCCCGGGAACCGGGACAAAGGTCCCTATCCGGTAGACGACCAGCGCACCCAGCAGGAAGAACAGGCGATGGCGCAGTTCAGTGAAACGCGCGGCTTCACCGATCCCGAATCCAGCACCGAGTCCCTGCGTGGCCACCTGCTCGATCCTCCCTCAGCGCCAGCCCTCAGGCTGCGCTACCCTCGTCAAAGCTGCCGCCAGCCTGCTCGATGGCCGCGCGGGCGCCCTTGGTGGCCACCACTCCGGGACCCTTGACCGTGATCGACCGCTCGATCTTGCCGGAGAGGATGATCCTTGCCTTCTCGGTATTGGCGGGCACGACGCTGGCCGCCTTGAGGGCCGCAAGGTCGACAGTGTCCGTCTTGACCTTCAGCAGATCGGTCAGCGTCACCTCGGCCCGGGTGCGGGACATGGCCGAACGGAATCCCACCTTGGGCAGGCGCCTCTGGATCGGCATCTGGCCGCCCTCGAAGCCCACCTTGTGATAACCGCCCTTGCGGGCCTTCTGGCCCTTGCCGCCCTTGCCGCAGGTCTTGCCCTGGCCGGCGGAAGCGCCGCGGCCCACCCGAAGGCGGGGCTTCTTGCTGCCGGCGCCCGGCTTCATGTCATTCAGACGCATGTCAGACCTCCTCGACGCGCAGCAGGTGCTGGGCAGCACGGATCATGCCGCGATTCTCGGGCGTGTCGGCCACCACCCGGCTGTCGCGAATCCGCCGCAGGCCCAACCCCCGCACGGAAGACTGGATGTTCTTGAGCTGCCCCGCGAGGCTGCCCTTCAAGGTCACCTTGAGTTTCTCTGCCATGGCACTCAACCCGTGATCTCTTCAATGGTCTTGCCACGCTTGGCAGCGATGGCCGACGGCGAGCGCATTCTCGCGAACGCGTCGAAAGTGGCGCGCACGACGTTGATCGGGTTGCGCGAGCCGTAGCTCTTGGCCAGTACGTTGCGAACGCCGGCCGCCTCGAACACGGCGCGCATGCCGCCTCCGGCGATCACGCCCGTGCCTTCCGAAGCCGGCTGCACGATCACCCGGGTGGTGCCATGCCGTCCATGGACCGCATAATGGAGCGTGTCGTTACGCAGCGGCACGCTGATCAGGTTGCGGCGAGCCTGCTGCATGGCCTTGGCAATCGCCACCGGCACTTCCTTGGCCTTGCCGTACCCGAAGCCCACGCGCCCCGCCCCGTCGCCCACGACGGTCAGCGCGGTGAAGCCGAACTTGCGCCCACCCTTGACCACCTTGGCGGTACGGTTGACGACGACCAGCTTCTCGACCATGTCGTCGGTCGCACCGCCTCTTTGCTCTCGAGCCATCACGCCACCTCTCGGGTCAGAATTCGAGGCCGGCCTCGCGGGCGGCCTCGGCGAGGGCCTTTACGCGCCCGTGATACATGAAACCTGAGCGGTCGAAGGCCACCCGGGTCACTCCCGCGGCTTTGGCACGCTCGGCAATCGCCTTGCCCACGGCCGCCGCAGCGGCGACGTTGCCCGTGCCGGGCAGTTCCTTGGCCACCGCTTCTTGCACCGTCGAAGCGCTGGCAAGCACTTTGGCGCCATCCGCCGTGGTGACCTGCGCGTAGATGTGACGAGGGGTCCGGTGGACGGTCAGCCTCGCCGTACCCGACTCGCGTATGCCGGCCCGACCGCGGGTAGCGCGGCGCAGGCGTTTGTCCTTTTTGCTGAGTTGTGCCATGGCTGTTACTTCTTCTTGCCTTCCTTCAGCACGATCTTTTCGTCCGAGTAACGGACGCCCTTGCCCTTGTAGGGCTCGGGGGGCCGGTAACCACGGATGTTCGCGGCCACCTGCCCCACCTTCTGTCGATCGATTCCCTTGACCAGGACCTCGGTCTGGCTGGGGGTCTCGATGGAGATGCCATCGGGGACCGGGAACGCCACCGGGTGGGAAAAGCCGAGCGTCAGGTTCAGGGTCCTGCCCTGCACCGCGGCGCGGTAACCCACCCCGACCAGCTCGAGCTTGCGCTCGAAGCCCTGGGATACCCCGAGCACCATGTTGGCCAGGTGGGCGCGAGTGGCGCCTGCGGCAGGCACCAAGGCCTTACCGGACGACCCACCGTCAACGCGCACGGCCAGGGTCTCCTGCTCCTGGACCACCGAGATACCCTTGGCGAGCGCCAGCGTGAGGCTGCCCTTGCCACCCTTCACCGTCACCTCTCCTGAAGCGACCGTGACGGTCACCCCCTTGGGAAGCTTGACGGGATTCTTCGCTACGCGAGACATGTCAAATTTCCTCGGTTACCCTGCTTCAAGCGACCAGGCACAACACTTCGCCACCCTCTCCGACGCGCCGGGCTTCCCGATCGGTCATGACGCCCTTGGGCGTCGAGACGATGGCCACTCCAAGCCCTCCCAGCACCCTGGGCAGGCCGCCCTTTCCACGATACTGGCGCAGGCCGGGCCTCGAATAACGCTCGAGTCGCTCGATCACCGGACGCCCGTCGTGATACTTGAGGCCGACGACCAGGGTGGCCTTGCTGCCATCCTTGCGGACGGCGTAGTCGGCGATGTAACCCTCGTCCCTCAGGACGCGCGCAATGGCTTCCTTGACCTTTGATGAGCCCACGCTCACCTCGGCCTTGCCAGCAGACTGGCCGTTACGGATACGGGTCAGGAAGTCAGCGATGGGGTCTGTCATGCTCATATTCTGCTTACCTCACCAGCTGGACTTGCGCAGGCCGGGAATATCCCCCCGCATGGTGGCTTCACGCAGCTTGGTGCGCCCCAGGCCAAACTTCGCGTAAGTACCGCGCGGACGACCAGTGATGGCGCAGCGCTCGCGCATGCGCGACGGGCTGGCGTCCCGAGGCTGCTTTTGCAGTGCCGCGACCGCCGTGGCTCGCTCATCCAGCGAGGCCTTCGGGTCGCGGATCTGCTCCCTCAGCTTTGCGCGCCGGGCTGCGTACTTCTTCACGGTGCGGGCCCGCCGTTTCTCCCGCTCGAGCATGCTGGTCTTCGCCATGGTTACTTCCTGAAGGGAAAGTTGAAAGCCTCGAGCAGAGCCCGTCCCGCCGCGTCATCCACCGCCGTGGTGGTGATGGTGATATCCATGCCGCGCAGCTGGTCGATCTGGTCGTAGGCGATTTCCGGAAAGATGATCTGTTCCTTGACGCCAAAACTGTAGTTGCCCTGGCCGTCGAAGGAGCGGGGGTTCACGCCGCGGAAGTCCCGGATCCGGGGCATGGCGACGTTGATGAGCCGGTCGAGGAAGTCGTACATGCGGGCGCCGCGCAGAGTGACCTTGCAGCCCACCGGCAGGCCTTCGCGCACCTTGAAGGAGGCCACGGCCTTGCGGGCCGGGCGCACCGACGGCTTCTGGCCGGTGATGCGGGTAAGGTCCTCGACGGCTGCATCCATCACTTTCTTGTCCGCCACGGCCTCGCCGACCCCCATATTGATGGTGATCTTGGTGAGACGGGGCACCTCCATGACGTTGCCGAGCTCGAGCTGGCTCTTGAGTCTCGGCAACAGCTCCTCGCGATACTGCTTTTGCAAACGGGCCTGGTAAGCCATTTCGCCGTTCTCCACGCTCAAACGTCCACGACTTCGCCGTTGGACTTGAAGTAACGCACCTTGCGCCCGTCCTCGAGGGTACGGAAACCAACCCGGTCCGCCTTCTTGGCAACCGGATTGAACAGCGCCAGGTTGGACACGTGCACCGGCGCCTCCTTCTGCACGATGGCGCCGGTGACCCCCTTTGCAGGGTTGGGCTTCTGGTGCTTCTTGACCAGGTTGACGTTCTCGACGACCGCCCTGTCGTCATCCAGCAGGCGCACGACGGTGCCGGTCCGGCCCTTGTCTCGCCCGGAGGTCACGATGACGGTATCTCCCTTGCGGATCCTGTTCATAGGACTTCCGGTGCCAGTGAAATGATCTTCATGAACTGGGCGGTGCGCAGTTCGCGGGTGACGGGCCCGAAGATACGGGTGCCGATCGGCTCCAGCTTGTTGGTCAGCAGCACCGCGGCGTTCCCGTCAAAACGGATCAATGAGCCGTCGGCAC